>JAIOQD010000254.1 GCA_021413595.1 Bacteroidota bacterium
CTTCTTAACACATCAAAATTCTCTAAAACGCTTAACTCCCCGGTACGTGTGGATATGCGGATGGTAAATATGAAACCGGATGAAAATCAATTCAGGGATTCGTATCGGCCGGTAGCTGTTTTACTGGAAGGGGAATTCGAATCACTGTTTAAAAACAGAATACCTCCGCAAATTGCGACTGATAGCGCCATTGGATTTAAAGCAAATGGTATAAAAACTAAAATGATTGTGATTTCAGATGGTGATATTATCCGGAATGAAGTTCAGTATTCGAGCGGAAAAACATACCCTTTGGGATATGATATATATACACAGCAAACTTACGGAAATAAGAATTTTATTTTAAATTGTGTTAATTATCTTTGTGATGATTCGGGCTTGATAAGTGTTCGTGCCCGAGAATTAACACTACGTTTGCTCGACAAGAAAAAAATTAAAAATGAACGTTTGAAATGGCAACTATTAAACACCGGTTTGCCTTTGCTTCTTCTATTTTTGTTTGGAGCAATTCACAACTTCATCCGGAAACGTAAATACACTAAATAAAGGTATTATGAACTAATTTATCTCCATTCGTTACTTGTTAACCTTTCAAAAAAATGAAAAAAAATCGAATCGCAATTATTCTCGTAATTATTTTGGGTTCATTCTCCTTTTGGTTTATCATTAATAAACGAAATGGAACCATAAAAGAAACATTACGTGATTTTGCTGTAGCCGACACCGCATCCATCAATAAAATATTTTTGGCTGATAAAAACGGAAATTCTGTTACACTTGAGCGCCAAGAAGCTGGCAATTGGCTTGTTAACGGGCAATACAATATCCGGCCGGATGCTTTGCAAACCTTACTTACTACTATTAATAAAATAGATGTTAAAGCGCCAGTTGGAAAAAACGCACAAAACAATGTTATAAAACGTTTGGCTGCAAAAGCCGTTAAATGTGAAATTTATCAAAACAATAAGCTAACAAAAGCATACTACGTAGGAACCGAAACACCGGATATGACAGGAACCTACATGATCCTGATCGATCTTAAAACAATGAAACCATCCGAAAAGGCTTTTATTACTTATATTCCAGGATTTGAAGGGTATTTGACCACACGTTATTTTGTTGAAGAAAGAGGGTGGAGGGATCGCACCGTTTTTCAATATATTCCTAATGAAATAAGATCGGTTAAAGTGGAAGCCCCCTCTAATCAGGCATACAATTATGAGCTTTCGGTAAAGGGCAATAATAAGTATGAAATAAAAATGCTTTTGAGTAATCAACTTTTGAGTAATCTGGATACTCTTGCTGTAAAGCAGTATTTATCATACTTTCAGCAATTGAATTTTGAAAGTTTTGAGGTTGATCTAAAACAAGATCAAATAGATTCAGTTTTAAAATCACAACCCACAAATATTCTAACAGTTACTGATAACAAAGGCAAAACAAATAAAGTACAATTTTATGCCAGAAAGAACCTTAAGGGACTAACTGACAATGATGGTAAACCCTTGCCTTTTGATCTTGAACGCATGGATGCACTTCTTAATAATGGAAAAGATTTTGTGATGGTGCAATTTTATATATTCGGTAAAGTATTGCCTACACCTGATTATTTCCAGAAGGAAACACAGCAAATTGCCCCAGGTTCCGACAAACCTAAAAATAAGCTTAAGGCATAGCTGTTTTCACCTCCTAAAGAACCGAAAAACCAAGCAAACAGGGCTTTTATTTGTTAAAAAGTCGGTTGAAACTAAAAAAAAGGTTCCAAATTTTATTTATGTAAAATACCCTATATTTGCATTATAAATCTGTGATCCCTAAAATAACCAAATAATAAAATACAACCATATGAAATTTATTGTTTCCAGCACCTCATTATTAAAGCAATTACAAGCCATTAGTGGTGTACTTAATTCGAATAATTCTTTACCTATTTTAGATAATTTCTTATTTGAAATAGATAAAAACCAGTTGAAGATCTCAGCATCGGATTTGGAAACTACTATGACAACTATTATCAACATCGAATCGAAAGATGCCGGTAATATTGCGGTTCCTGCTAAGCTTTTGTTAGAGACCTTGAAAACGTTTGCTGACCAACCTTTAACTTTTAGCGTTGATGTTAAAAAATTCGGGATCGAAATAATTTCTGATTATGGTAAATATAAATTAACTGGTCATAATGGAGATGAGTTTCCAAAATTACCAAGTATTGAATCAGCATCAGCACTTGACCTGGAAGCAAGCGTTTTAGCCTCAGCGATTAATAAAACAATCTTTGCTACAGGTAATGATGAGTTGCGCCCTGTAATGTCAGGAGTGTTTTGTCAGTTATCTACTGATGATATCACCTTTGTATCAACAGATGCTCACAAACTGGTGCGTTACCGCAGAACGGATGCAAAAGCACAAGCAGCTTCGTCATTCATTATTCCTAAGAAACCATTGAACCTTTTAAAGAATACATTGGTTAACATTAGTGGGAATGTAAAAATTGAATACAATAAAACAAATGCATTTTTTTCTTTTGAAAACACCAATTTAATTTGCCGATTAATTGATGGCAAATACCCTAATTACGAAGCGGTAATTCCAAAAGAAAATCCAAATAAATTAACTGTTGATCGTGTTTCTTTTTTAAATTCGATTAGACGTGTTTCTATCTTCTCTAACAAAACTACACATCAGGTACGTTTAAAAATTGCAGGAAGTGAATTAAGTATTTCTGCCGAGGATCTTGATTTTGCAAATGAAGCAAGCGAACGTCTTACTTGCCAATATGCAGGTGAGGATATGGAAATTGGATTTAATTCTAAGTTTTTAGCCGAAATGCTGAGTAACTTAAATTGCGAAAATGTAAATCTTGAAATGAGTGCACCCAATCGTGCAGGAATTTTATTACCGACAGAAAAAGAAAATCCTGCTGAAGATATTTTGATGCTGGTAATGCCGGTAATGTTGAATAGCTAAAGATACAACGAATTACGAATTTTCACGAATTATCTAGGTAGTTACAAAAGTTCAAAGTTTAATGTTAGAAAGTTGTGACGTAAGTGAAAAAAACATTAGGTAGTAACCCACAGTAAACTTTGAACTTTTAACTTTGAACTTTCGTAATACTAATACAATGACAAAAATAAAAACCATCCTGACAGGCCTGTTGATTTCAGCAAGCTTTTTTATTTCGGCCCAAACTACTATTGTTGATAGTGTCTTGTCTGGAGGAGTTTATCGTACCTACCGTTTGTATAAACCGGCATTATATACGGGTCTCAGCCCACGTCCATTAGTACTCGATTTGCATGGGTACACTTCAAGTGCAGCAAACGAACAATTGTATTCCAACTTTATGCCCATAGCGGATACTGCCAATTTTTTAATCCTTTATCCACAAGGAACCAGCTTTGGTGGACAAACTTATTGGAATGCAGGAATATCAAATACAGGCGTAAATGATGTTCAGTTTCTTTCTGATCTGATTGGTACGATAAAAAACAATTATGCTGTTGACCCAAACAGTATTTATTCATGTGGTATGAGTAATGGGGGCTATATGAGCCACACGTTAGCAAGTACTTTAGGTGACAAGATTGCTGCCATAGCATCTGTAACAGGCAGTATGTTCTACACCCAGTTCTATAGCTGGATCACAAGCAGAGCTGTTCCTGTTATGCAAATAAGCGGTACTGCTGATGTAACTGTACCTTATTTAGGAAATACGAACAGCCTCCCAATTGATACCTTGGTAAAATATTGGGTATCAATCAATAATTGTAATCCTACCCCTGCATTTACTGCTGTTTCTGATGTAAATACCGGTGATGGTTGCACTGCCGAACATTATGTATTCTCAGGTGGAACAAGTGGAGCCACGGTTGAACTTTATAAAATTATTGGTGGAGGCCATTCTTGGCCCGGCTCACCTTATATTATTGGAGTAACAAACCAGGACTTTAATGCTTCGTTGCAAATCTGGCTATTTTTTAGAAAATATAGACTGAATCAATTTGTTGGAATAAATGAATTGGTAAGCTCAGACCATTCCCAGCTCTATCCAAACCCTTGCACCAACATTGTTTATATAGATGGTGAAAAAGTGGTAACTACAATGATCGTGGATCTGAATGGCAAAGTGGTAATAGAATCAAACAAAAAGCAAATTGATGTATCATCACTTGCTAAAGGAGTATATTCTGTTGTTATTGTTTCTGAAAATCAACGTTCAGTAAAAAAATTAGTGAAGCTTTAAGCTAATATAAGGTTAGCCAACCAAATTGCCTATCCCGTCTTGTGAATTTGGATAAAAAAAAATCTTTACACGTATGGAATCAGATTTCATACGCATAAAGATCAATTTTAAAAAAAGCTTTTGTTTATTATTTTACTCCTGCAACTAAATTTACATTCAATTCAAAATCATCACTGATTGCTTTATCACCAATAGATTCAAAGAAACTTGCCGAACCGTATTTAATATCAAATTTAGTACGATTGATAATTATTTTAGCAATCACCACCATTGTTTTTTAATCCATTTTTATCTTATTGCGACAACTTTCGTGATCTCAAATTTTGCCGTTGGATTTTTTTCAGAACTAAAAAAATCATCTGATTTTAAATGTCCTACCAATTTATCATTATACCCTTTATCTGTTAAATCAGTACAAGTGATTGAATTCATATCAAATTCAATAGTTCCACCGGTTATAGTATTATGATCATTAATAACCGATCCTTTTGAAACGTTGATCTTACCATCATGTTGACCTGTTACTTTTTTACCTAACCAGGTTGCTGTAGTAGCTTTAGTATCTACATTGTAAGTTGTTAAGTGTTTTTCTTTTGGAGTTGTAAATGCAAATGCAGTAATCGCTGCTGCTGCTACAAAGCCCATTGTGATTTTTTTTGTCATTTTTTTATTTTGTATTAAGGTTAATTTTTGGAATGTATTGGTTCAATTCAAGGATACAAATGTATGTATATACATACGTTAATCCAAGTTTATTTTTACTAAAATATGTTAATTCGATTTTTCTCTCAGAGGTTGTTTAAATTTTATTTAAAAATTAGGCTAAGGAGCCGTCAGATTTTTTCGAATCACGTACAAAATTCTATTTCTTCTGTCATCCCGAGTTTTTCGCGAAGGATCTTGTTAATCATAGCAATATCATTAATAAAAACAAGATCCCTCGCGAAAAACGCGGGATGACATTTCGATAAAAATAATCCCTTCACACACAATCCAATATACTCCAAATTAAAATCAGGGAACACTTTAACTGGCCTTTTGGCATCACAGAAAAACTTTCAAATCGCAGCTATTATTACTTTTTAAATTCTATAGAAACTGAATTTATACAGTAACGCAACCCAGTTGGTGCTGGGCCATCATCAAATACATGTCCAAGATGCCCACCACACGATGCGCAGGTGATTTCAGTACGAACCATACCCGCAGTTTTATCTTTAGTATATACAACTTTACTTGAATCCAGTACATCCGAAAAACTTGGCCAGCCACATCCTGCATCAAATTTAGTATCGGACTTAAATAACTCTTCACCGCAGGCTGCACAGGTATATACACCCTTTTCTTTATGTAAAAAATACTTGCCGGAATAAGGCATTTCAGTACCCTTTTTACGCAATACATCAAATTGTTCGGGGCTCAACACTTTTTTCCACTCTTCATCTGTTTTTACCACTTTATTATTCATTGTACTTTTAGATTTTATGTTAGTTTGATTGTTCTGACTTTCCCCCTTACAAGCTATAAAAGTCAGCGCTATTAAGAGATATACTATATTTTTCATAGAGGGAGTATTAATACGATTTGCTGTTTCTTATATGGTCAAAAACTATACCAATTTATTTTATAATTTATCTTCTTCAAACTTTACATTACAAGATGATTAATTTTAAAGGATATGATTACAATATACCATTTTGCAAAAAAAGGAATAGTAGGGAGGGGTATTGAATAAACGAGAAACAAGGCAACTTTTAAAATCCCCAGTAGGCGCTAAGCCGTGCTTAGTGCCTTTTTAACTGGTAAGCTGCGCTTACCATCACACAGTCCTTCAAACATATTAAATTCTTTCATTCAATTTAATTGGTCCCTGCCCATTGGCACTGTTTAATTTCCACTCTTGCGGGTTATTTACAAAGCCCGCCTCAACTGGATTGTAATGAATAATTACATTTTATATACTGTGTGTGGTAAGCACAGCTTACCGGCTAGTAATGTCACTAAGCCCTCACACACAAAGCCTGCCCGACAGCTTAGCGCCTAAGGGAGTATTTATTAATAAGCCGTAATTAAAGAAGATTTCAAAAAAAGGAAAAAAGAGGAATAAATTTAAAGCATTTATCGACAAAGTGGCGAAAAAATTAAACACATTCCATCGTTTGCAAAACGGCAAAACCTATTTATACTACTAATTGCTTTTATCTAACTGATTTACTAATCATCAGTTGGCTCAGCAGCTTTCTCAAAGCTTGCTTTTTTGGGCTTGATCTTTTTCACAAACAAAACATTGATAAGTTCGTCATCCAGTGTGGGAACAGTTTTGGACATACCATTGGTAATGGTAACAGGGAAATCATAACGTAATTTTTTCTTTACCAAGGCATAAGTTCCATCTTCCAATTTTGTGTACATGGCTATTATTCGGCTATCTTTTACGTCACACTTTCCGTTAAAGCACTCCGCATCGCTCCCCGCTCTGAAAGTGATAATAACATCTGAATAAGTACCATCAGCAACATCTTCAGCACCACGAGCTTCAAATTTTTGAGCCCATTTTATATAGCAGTTGCTCTCGTCTTCCACTTTTTTTCCTGCCTGAGCATAAACAGTTATGGTAACACTAATAAATAAAACAAGAGTAAATAATATTTTTTTCATATCAATAAGTTATAGTAGTGCAAATTAATTAAAATAAGTTCATAAATATATAAATTATCTACAATAAATTCAAATGTTAGCTCAAAAGAACTTATTTTTATATCTTATAAAGAAAAGAAACATTTCCTTACTTTTTCTGTTTTCAACCGATGGTATCGGTTTCATATTTTCGTATATTCGAATAACCTTAGGTAATTTTTAATATTTTATGACTAGATCTCTTATTGAAAACAATTTAAAAGAAGCCCATCAACTGCTTGAACAGTTCATAGCCGAACCCAAAAATACGGATGCAATTGAAAAAGCGGGCAACGAATTAGTTGAAGCCTTTAAAAGAGGAAACAAAGTGATATCATTCGGCAATGGTGGTTCTATGTGTGATGCCATGCATTTTGCAGAAGAACTGAGCGGCCGTTTTCGTGAAGACAGAAAGGCATTACCCGCTATTTCTATTTCTGACCCGTCCCATATTTCTTGTGTAGCCAACGATTATGGCTATGATAAAGTTTTTTCACGTTATATTGAAGCTATTGGAAACAAAGGCGATATTTTACTTGCAATCAGTACTAGCGGCAATTCAATAAATATAATCAATGCCATAAATGCAGCAGTACAAAAAGGAATGACTGTAATAGGGCTAACCGGAAAAACGGGTGGTGAAATGGCAGGATTATGCAACATTGAAATACGTGCCCCGCACAGCCAATATGCCGACAGAGCGCAGGAAATACACATTAAGGTGATACATTCGCTGATACATTATGTTGAAAATAATTTATAACCTTTAAAAAATGCTTGTAAAAACATACGGTAGCGCAGTTTATGGAATCAACGCCACCACAGTAACTGTTGAAACCAATATAAATCCGGGTGTAAATTTTTTTTTAGTGGGTTTGCCCGATAGCGCTGTAAAAGAAAGTCAGCAACGAATTGATGCCGCATTAAAAAATAATGGTTTTAAAATTCCGGGTAAAAGTATTGTCATTAATATGGCACCTGCCGATATACGCAAAGAAGGCTCTGCTTACGATCTAACCATTGCAGTTGGAATATTAGCAGCATCCGGGCAAATAAAATCCGATACGGTAAGTGATTATATAATAATGGGTGAACTTTCACTCGATGGAGGATTACAACCCATTAAAGGCGTATTACCAATTGCTATAAAAGCAAAAGAAGAAAAATTTAAAGGTATAATCCTTCCAAAGCAAAATGCCAAGGAAGCTGCTATTGTTAGTGGTTTAGAAGTATATGGAGTTGAAACTATAAAAGAAGTAATTGATTTTTTTAATGAAAAAATTAAACTTGAGCAAACAATTGTAAATACACGAGATGAATTTTTCTTAAAAATAAATGATAACGAATTCGATTTTGCTGATGTAAAAGGACAGGAAAATATTAAGCGAGCTCTGGAAATAGCTGCCGCTGGTGGGCACAATGTAATATTGATAGGCCCACCCGGTTCAGGGAAAACCATGCTGGCAAAACGTTTACCAACTATTTTACCACCAATGAATTTACATGAAGCACTTGAAACTACAAAGATTCACAGTGTTGCAGGCAAGATGGGGAAAAATGTAGGGCTTGTTTCCACTCGTCCATTCCGCTCGCCACATCATACAATCTCAGACATAGCGTTGGTTGGCGGAGGAAGTATTCCTCAACCTGGCGAAATTTCATTAGCACATAATGGTGTTTTGTTTTTAGATGAACTGCCTGAATTTAAACGCACTGTTTTGGAAGTGATGCGTCAGCCACTGGAAGATAGGGTTGTAACTATTTCCCGTGCAAAATTTTCGGTGGAGTATCCTGCAAGTTTTATGCTGGTAGCTGCCATGAACCCTTGTCCTTGTGGATATTACAACCATCCTGAAAAAGATTGTGTTTGCC
>JAIOQD010000241.1 GCA_021413595.1 Bacteroidota bacterium
TCCTCCCGTACCCGTTCAAAAATAAGGATGTTCGCATCCACCGACATGGCTCTTGATAATACAATACCGGCAATACCCGGCAAGGTTAACACAGCCCCAAATGATGCGAGGATACCTACCACAAACAAGTTGTTGATAATCATTGCAAGATCAGCAACCCAACCTGCTTTGCTATAATAGAAGCCCATAAACAAAAGCACTAATATCAATGCAATAATTGTTGAAAACAATCCTTTTGAAACCGCCTCAGCACCAAGTGTTGGACCTACAACGCTTTCTTCCACAATACGTGCCGGTGCAGGTAATTTACCAGCCTTTAAAATATTAATTAAATCGTCTGCTTCTTCAATACTAAAGTTACCGGTAATGGAGGATGTACCACCTGCAATTTCGCCTTGTACCGTAGGGAACGAATAAACACTGTTATCAAGCACAATAGCAATTGATTTGCCAATATTATCTTTAGTTAAGTGTTTCCATGCAATAGCTGCATCAGAGGTCATACTCATAGAAATTTGAGGTGAGCCCGAACCTTGCTGATCAAATACTTTACGTGCTTCAGTTATGATATCACCCGAAAGGGCTGCTTTACCTCTCTCTCTTGAACCATCTATCGCTACTAACTGTACAGTGGTTTCTTCTTTGTCAACGGCTTTAAATGTCCAGAAAAAACGAGTATATGGTTTGAATATTGATTTTATTTTCTGCATTCTGAAATAGGCATTTATCTTACCTGTATCAGCAATAGCAGCATAACCAATTACAGGCCCCATTCCTAATGTTGACTGACCTTTATCATCACGACCTATTGAAGGGCTTAATACTGCAAAAAGTGGATTTTCTTTTCTTAATCTCGCCATTGTATCAGCTTTGGTTTCGCCAATTTTTTTGGTAGTATCACTTGATGTACCTAATTGAGCAGATAACGATGTTGAAGTAGAATCATCTTTTGCTATTATTTTTGAAGGCTTAACTTCCGAAGTTTTTACATCGGCAATAGCAACAGAATCGTCTTTTGCAGAATCAGCAGCAGGGCTCAAAATTTCTTTTAAACGAGTATTTGCCTGCTCTAATAATGGATAGATATCTTTATTATCAAATGTTTCCCAGAACTCTAAATTAGCAGTCCCCTGTAATAGTTTACGAACACGTTTTTTGTCAGTAACACCCGGCAACTCAATTAAAATACGACCTGATGACGCTAAACGCTGAATATTGGGCTGCGTTACACCAAATTTATCAATACGCGCACGTAGTGTGTTTTCAGAGGTAGCTATTGCATCTTCAACTCTTTCCTGCAAAAATTTCAATACTTCTGCATCAGGAGTATTAAAATCAATTTTTCCTTTCAACTCAATTGTTTGAAAATTGATGGCCAATTTTGCATTTGGGTTAATCTTTTTGAACTCTTCACCAAAAATGATTACAAAACTTTTAGGGTCTTTTTTTTGTCTTTCAATAGCTTGAGAAAGGGCTTTTGTAAAAGTAGGATCATTACTGTTATTGGAAAGTCCACGAATGATTTCTGCAACAGAAACCTCTAAAGTAACATTCATACCACCTTTTAAATCAAGGCCCAGATTTAGCTGACGTTTTTTTACTTCTTCGTATGTGTACTGAGCAATGAAGATATCATATACCGGTTTTTTCTTCAAAGAATCCAGGTAATAGTTCTTTTTAGCATTGAATAAAAAATCCAAATGTGTTTTTTGATCGGTTGCGTTATCCGATTCTTTCTCTGCAGCTTCAGCAGCTTCAGGACCTGAAACATAGTTTTTGGCAAATTCTTCAGCATCACTTTCGATACCGGCCGCAACCCATGTAAACATTAAATAATAAGCACAGGCGAGTGCCAGTAAAATTGCAAATAGCCTAATTGCACCTTTGTTTTTCATAATAATTTATTATTTTTTTAAAAATACGGGTGCAAATATAGAATAACAATTAATATTAACCAATTTAATAATGAATATGCTTGAATCCTCCTTTGTTTTAGGCACTAGGCATCTTTTTTGTTACATTTGTAGTAAAAATGCCCCGAATCACGAATATTAACAACAAAACAACAAAATATTCGTAGTACGAAGTATAATTACAATCCCTATGAGATCGATCCGCTTTTCTTTGATTCTACTTTGTTTTTTGTTCCTCACGTCTTTTGCTGATGCCCAACCATTTTTCCAATGGAATGACAGTATCAAAGTAAAAATTAATGGAGCTTATATTGCAAACCCATGGGCAGGCGGATTAAATTTTATACAGGCATCTAATATTGATTTAAATTTGGATGGTATTCCCGACCTGTTTATTTTCGACCGTACCGGAAACAAAGTGCGTACTTTTATCAATAAGGGTACTGCAAATACGGTTGATTTTAAATATGCTCCACAATACGAAACCAAATTTCCAAAACTACACGACTGGGCGCTATTGGCTGATTATAACTGTGATGGCAAAGAAGATATCTTCAGCTATTCCGACATCGGTGGTGGCTTTAAAGTGTATAAAAACACATCCAGCATTTCCAGCGGACTCGAATTTACACTGGTCACCATGTTGCAGTATTCTGTATTCAACCCTCCTAGCGGTTCACTTATCAATTTATATATAAGTTCGGTAGATATTCCTGCCATTACCGATATTGACAATGATGGCGACCTGGATATCGTAACCTTTGCTATTACCGGCACCTACATGGAGTATCATCAAAATAAAAGCATGGAATTATATGGTACCTGCGATAGTTTAAAATTTGAAATGAAAAACCGGTGCTGGGGCTATGCTGCCGAAAACTCTTTTAGCAATGGTTACACCTTAAATGATACTTGTTTTGGCAATGTTTCTAATCCCGGTATTATCGCCTACAATGATGATGAACGCTCCGCAGACCGCCATTCCGGTTCTTGCTTGCTTTGCCTGGATCTGGATGGCGACAATGATAAAGATCTGGTTACCGGGGATATATCCTTTAACAACCTTACCATGCTAACCAATGGAGGTACGCCAACCGCCAGCAGTATGGTTGCCATTGACGCTGCATTCCCTGCTAACAGTTCGAGTACAGTACCTTTGGATTTGAGTGTTTTCCCTTGCGGCTATTATGCTGATGTCAACTTTGACGGCATGAAAGATCTGATTGTTAGTCCGAATGCACCTAACGCTTCCGAAAATTTTAATAGCGTGGTTTATTATAAAAATGTGGGAACGAGCAGCTTTCCCGACTTCCAGTTTCAACAATCCAATTTATTACAAGATAATATGATCGATCTAGGCGAAGGCGCTTACCCTGTATTTTTCGATTATGATAACGATGGACTGAAAGATCTGTTTATTGGTGATTATGGTTATTTTGGCACCACCGGCTTCAAACATAAAATAGCTCAGTTTAAAAATATTGGAACAGCAAGCCTTCCAGAATTTGATCTGATTACCCGTGATTACGCAGGTATGAGTTCACTGGGAATTACCAATATGGTTCCTGCTTTTGGTGATCTGGATGGTGATGCCGATGCCGATATGCTAGTTGGCGGATATGACGGGAAAGTGCATTATTTCCAAAACATTGCT
>JAIOQD010000242.1 GCA_021413595.1 Bacteroidota bacterium
TAAAATTAAAATTTAGAAATTAATGTCGTTTACTTAAGGAGGAAATGTCAGTTCACAGTCTTCGGCAAGCTCTGACTGACTTTGCGCTGGTCATATTGAGCTTGTCGAAATATGTGCGCTGGCATCTTAACTAAAACGACATTGAATTATAAAATAAAATTTCATCGTTTACTTTGCTTTTGAAAATCCTCGATCATTCCGTTTAATTTTAAAAGTTCTTGTTGTGTTACCGTTGGTTTAATACTTATATCTGAAAAGTAGTAAAATAGATCATAAACTTTTTGCTCTTCAATTCCGGATAAGTTGACGATCCGTTTAATAAATGCCTCGTCATAAATGGTGGTTTTAATTTGAAATGCAGTTCGAATGTGCTCAAGAAAATAAAGGATTTTTTTATCGGCAATATTTTTGTGATCTCCTGTTTGATAATATAATGTGCCAACAATGTCAACAAATTGTAATGTTGTGTTTTTGAATGGCACTATAACAGGAATAATACTTTGCTTGCGCTTGGCACCAAAGATCATAAATAAAAATATGGACAAAATAAGCAAGTAATATGCTTTGAGTAATAATGAATTATTAAAAATGACACGTAAAGGATTATCGCTTTTCTCGTTTCCTGCCTTATAATATTCGTCCCAAATGATGGATTGGTTGGGTAAATAGGAAAGTGCCCTATAAACATAAGGGTAATTAGCACTCACAAAATGATAATTGCTAAACGCTTCGGGCAGTGTATTTATGAATATCTGTCCTTTACCAATTTTAAACTTAATAAAATTAATTCTCTTAGTATGGTAGCTTCCTAAAACAACACTTCTTGCAGTATCAAACGATTTAAGATAGGTGCCTTCCACACCTTTGCTATAAACATAGTCGCTTGATTTTTGTAAAGTTGGATTGTCGAAATTACTTTTTACGGTGTCACGTGATCTATAAAGACTTGAAAAAATAGTTGAATCATTTTTGACAAGGTTTCCTATGTCAAAATAATTGTCGGTTTTAAGTTTCAGAGCATCTGCGAACTTTCCTTCAAAATGATTAGCAGAAATAAACACATTGTTACCAAGAGAGGCAAATTTTAATAGTTCCCGGGTGTCTAATGTATCTGGTTTAAATACATTATTGATGATAATATAATTATGATTTTTGAAATTTACTTTGTTCAGCTTAGTATATAAGGGGATGTCTACATTTGAAATGTTTTTCGAAGGGAAAGTTACCGTACCAAATATATTCATACGAGATCGCCAGCTCTTTGAAGTGCTTGTTATACTTGCTGTTTGAAAGTTCTATTAAATAATCGTTATTGGTTTTATCAATTTTCCATGAGATAAGATTCTTGTCTGTTAATTCTTTTAGAAGTTTTAAGAAGTGCAAACGTACCGCTCTTCTAAAATCTTTTTCGGAAAGTGCGATTGTAATTAATTCATTGAAATTGATCTTATGAATATCCTCTTCAAATTCTTTGAAATCAATGGGGATGCTTGCACTTTTTCCATAAAATAAAGCACGTACATTGTTTTTTAAAAGCAAGACTATAATTAATACAATTGCAGCTATAACCAGCGCATATTTTAAAATAAGCAATCCTACGGAACCTTCTTTGCTGTTGAGAAGTTCAGCCATCTGTCGCCAAATCCAATCTTTAAAACGTTCCCAAAGTGTTTTTGGGGCGGGACCAATGTGGTCATATTTATAGTCACTGTTATTTAATAGTTGACTCTGTTTATTGATATCAGCCTGGCGAACTTCAACTTTAGAAGAATCGAAAATAAGTGTGTTCTGTATTTTTATAGAATCATTTGCGCAATAGCCATTTACTCCATATAGTAAACCATATAGTACTAAAATAGCTGTAAAGTAAAAGACTCTCATTTTGCGACATTCTGCAAACCGGAAGAGGTTAATAGTGCTGCTCCACATTATTATTGGGTGTTTTACCGATTTCGTCAATTCGTTCCATTAAACCAATGTTATCTTTTTGTTCGGCCAGACTGAAATAATGGAAAGCACTGATCACATATAAACCGCTGTATAATAATGTGCTGCAAAAAGTACAAACGGAAGCAACGATCAGAAAAGGTATAGAAACATCACCGTATGCATCTTTTAAATGACTGAACATAAGCACTATTTGATATACTGCTTGCGGAAGCGCAAATATAAAGGAAATGAGTCCAACCGCCATTACTGCACAAACCATAATGATCCAGGTCCACCAAAAATTACCACGCATTACTTGGCGTGTTCGGCCAAGGGCATTTAAGGCACTTCCGTCTTCTTTCATTTTTACCAAATAAACTACCGACAACTGCCACATTAATGGTGGTAGTAAAATGAGTAAGCCGAAAAATAAGGCTATTCCAAATAAAACTCCTAAAACAGGTGCTGCACTTGCAATACCAAAAACAATTCCAACTACAAGAGCTACCGCAACTATTGCCAATAGCAGTAATAGAAAAAATACCGAAAATATATTTCCTATATTTTTTAGTACAGTACGCCCTACATCATTTATTGTAAAGCCGCCCGGACCTTTTTCCATATAATTGAGCATGAATGAAAAAACTGTTGCAAGAAGGAGCATGTTTGCAACAATTGTAGCCAGGATAAATATTAAATAGGTCCAGCCGAATTGTGAAAACAGGTTCGACTGCCCCATTCGGGCGATCGAAAACATACTCAAGGCACTTGATTGATAAAAAGCTCCGGCAATTGCACTAATAAGCACAAAGGGACCAGCTATATAGATCAATGATTGAAAAAAAAGTTTTAAGTTTTGGCGCAAAAATTTTACGGAAACATTAAATGTTTCTCCAAAGTCGCGTGCTTGCCGGAAAGTTATTTTTTCTTGATTATTCATTTTTTAATTTTAATTTTTTTGTCCTATTCGATACTATTATTCCGAATTTGGATTTATGCGTTTCTTATTTGTTTGATCTCATCATTGGATAATTTGTTCAGGTAAATCGGATAAATAATAAAATATCCTATAATGAATAAAAGGGAGCTGCCGATAATTGATAAACTTAACCACATGGGCATTTGCGAATATCGAGTAACAAAACTTTCTAAAAATCCGGCTACTATAAATACCGGAACTAAACCAATAACAATTTTCACTCCTTGTTTAGCTCCGTTAATAAAGGACGCTCCGCGTGAATACGTTCCGGGAAACAAAATACTGTTTCCCATCACCAAACCTGCACACCCTGCAATGATGATAGCCGATATTTCTAATGTTCCATGGATCCAGATAACTAGAACCGATTGTAACAATAGCCCCTTCGCGTAAAAAAAATATTGAAACGCACCAAGCATTATTCCGTTATATAAAAGCATAACACCGGTCCCAAAAGAAAATAATATTCCTAATACAAAACATATAAATGCCACCCGTATGTTATTGATAGTAATGCCAAAGAACATATCTATTTGATTCATACTTTTGTAAACGGCCATTGGGTCTCCTTTGTCAATGTTTTCAAGGGTCATATTCACATAACTGTCGCCAAGGATCAGCCGCACAAATGTGTCGTCATAGGCAGCAGAAACAATACCAATAAGCATGGCTATTGAAAATATTAAGAAGGCATACAATAATTGTTTGTGTGAGTTTTTAAAAATAAAGGGCAATTCATATTTCCAAAAAGTGATGATACGCCTGCTTTTTTCTTTTTTGTTTTTGTAAATTTCCTGGTGTACACGCGCAGCTATTGAATTTAGATATTGTGTAGTTTTTGATTTTGGGTAATTGGTTTTTGAATAGGATAAATCATCAGTGAGCTGAACAAATAGATCAGCCATTAAATCAGGATTGGACTCGCCTTTACTCGTAATAAGTGATTCAAATTGCTCCCACTTAGCTGCATTTTGATTTAGAAAAGTTATTTCTTTCACAATTTAATTTATTGTTCGGTTTTATTTAATAATTTGTAAAAAGAGTTCGCCTTACAATGCCTAAATGCTCTTCTGTAAATTTATAAAAAAAAATCATTAAAAAATTGTTTGGCTTAAATACTTTAGAATAGTTAATTTTATATGGTTTCTAATTAAAATAAACGATCTTCCACTTGGTTGTTATGGATAACATTAGCATACATACTACTCAAAATGTCGATATTGAATATCAGCTCGCCAGTATTGGTGATCGGATCTTAGCAACATTGTTGGACTACTTATTTTTTTTAGCTTATTTTTTATTAATCCTATTAATAGCAGCACTTACTACCTGGGAGATTTTTAACAGCATCGCCATTGTGTCAATTCTTGTTTTACCCATTTTGTTTTATGATTTAATTTGTGAAGTTTTTTTTCAAGGGAAATCATTTGGTAAGATGATCATGAAAATTAAGGTGGTTATGTTGGATGGTACACAAGCCAATTTCGGGGCGTATTTATTACGTTGGCTGTTGCGAATTATCGACATGCGATTGTTTGGAGGTGCCCTTGCGCTAATAACGATATTGATCAATGGTAAAGGTCAACGAATTGGTGATATGGCAGCGGGAACAACAGTAATAAAAATGAAACAAAAAGTGCAGTTAAGCGATACCATTTTCAATAAATTAAAACCTGATTATTCCTTAGTTTTTCCGGAAGTATCAAGGCTCACTGATAATGATGTAGCTATTATTAAAGAAGTAATGCAGGTATGTGTTCAGTCAAATAATTTCGAAGCCATCGATAAACTTGTTTTAAAAACAAAAGCGACAATGGGTGTTACCAGCAATCTGCCTCATTCACAATTTTTAAGTGCGGTTATTCAGGATTATAATTACCTCGGCAATAATTAATTAAATTCACAATTGCTTATCTTGTCGAAACCAAAGAGACCGGTTTCAAATGTAATTCTAACTTTATTCACGTCAAATGAAGCATCGTCCATGTGCTCCCCTATATATGTGTTCAGATTTCTTTCTAAAGCTCTGTTTTGTACGCCACCACCGATTATTATTTCGTTGTAGTATCCTTTCCTCGAAATAGTATATGTCTCGGAGTGCTCAGCAATGCTGATGCTGTAATTCAATAATAAAATAAAATTTAATAAACACATTCCAAATCCAATAAAAGCATACATAGCAAATTGATTATACGCCATTTCGATATGATCTTTTACATATTTCCATTGAAACAAACCAAGAAGCCCACAGCCAAAAAACATAAAAAATATCGAACCAATACCGATCACAATTACAGAGGTAAACCAAAAAAGTAGCGGAATACTGATGCAGCCGCAAACAATCATGATCATGGCTGCATAAACACCTTTATCTCGAATAAATTTTTTTATTTTTTTTTGCAAAATGTTGTTTGTATCATTAAGATATTCAAATATACGAAAATAGGGAGCTTTAATAGGAAATTTTTTAGCCAAGAATCAGTTCTTCGCAATGGAATTTCACAGATAAGAAGCTCGATTAAATGTCATCCCGATTGGCTTTTTCGCCAAGAGGGATCTTGTATTCGTAAGCCGTATCATTCTTAAATAGCAAGATCCCTCATCAAAATTCGGGATGACACAGCGGTAGGTAGCTCAAAGAAATTAGCAATTAAAACCCATTCACTAATAAAATCGCTGATTAAATTTTAAGCTCTTACACAAATAAATTATTTGTACTGCTCTGAAATTTTTCATTCTTACCTTTACCCAAATTTTAACAAATGGAATCAACGCGATCAAAATATACAAATGCTCTTATTCATGAAACAAGTCCATACTTGCTTCAACATGCCCATAACCCGGTAAACTGGTATGCCTGGAATGACGAAACACTCGAAAAAGCAAGAACTGAGGATAAATTAATTTTAATAAGTATTGGTTATTCTGCTTGCCATTGGTGTCATGTAATGGAACATGAAAGCTTTGAAGATGAAACAGTGGCTAAAATTATGAATGATCATTTCATTTGTATAAAAGTAGACCGTGAAGAGCGCCCCGATATTGACCAGATATACATGCTTGCTGTTCAATTGATGACAGGGCAGGGAGGATGGCCACTCAATTGTTTTGCCCTGCCTGATGGCCGGCCGATTTATGGTGGAACCTATTTTCAGAAACCACAATGGCAGAATGTATTGTTTAATCTTGCCGATCACTATCGGAATGAACGGGATAAAACACTGGAGTATGCCAAGCAGCTTACCGAAGGTGTTAAGCTTGCTGACTTAGTGAAAATAAATGAACAAGAGGATGAATTTACGTTTGAAACCTTAAATCAAAGTTATAAAAACTGGAAATCACGTTTTGATACCATAGAAGGGGGACCGGATAAAGCACCAAAATTTCCTCTTCCAAATAATTATCAATTTTTATTGCGGTATGCATTTTCTTCTCATCTAACAAAAGAGAGTAGGGGAGAGGTATTGCAGCATATTGATCTTACACTTCAAAAAATGGCTTTTGGTGGAATTTATGATCAGATTGGTGGAGGTTTTTCACGTTACTCCGTTGATCATTATTGGAAAGCACCACATTTTGAAAAAATGCTGTACGACAATGCCCAACTTGTAACGCTTTATACTGAAGCTTTTCAGGCAACACAAAATCCTTTGTACAAACAAATTGTTTATGAAACATTGGCTTTTATTGAGCGGGAATTAACATCCCCTGAAGGCGCATTCTATTCTGCTTTAGATGCCGATTCGGAAGGTGTGGAGGGGAAATATTATGTCTGGAAAAAAGAGGAATTACAAACTGTTTTGAAAGAAAATTTCGACTTGTTTGCCGATTATTTTAATATCAATGAACGTGGTTTGTGGGAACACGATAACTATATTTTATTGCGTAATGAGAGTGATGAAAGCATTGCTTTAAAATACAATATAACCGTTGACGTTTTACGATCAACAATTGATAAAATAAAAAATCAACTTTTGAAAATTCGTGAGCAAAGAATTCGTCCCGGATTGGATGATAAAACGTTAACATCATGGAATGCGTTGATGTTAAAGGGATATATAGATGCCTATACAGTATTTGATGAGTCCCGTTTTTTAGAGGTAGCCTTAAAGAACGCTACATTTATTTTGAATTCACAA
>JAIOQD010000144.1 GCA_021413595.1 Bacteroidota bacterium
TAGGTCATACGAGTAAGAGTAGGAATATCAATGCTTTTTACCGTTTTAAATAAATGACGTACTAATCCTTCAAAAGTTTGTAAAATATCTTCCTGCTCTACAAAGGCCATTTCACAATCAATCTGAGTAAACTCAGGTTGACGATCAGCACGTAGATCTTCATCTCTGAAACATTTTACAATTTGGTAATAACGATCGAAACCGCCTATCATCAACAATTGTTTGAATGTTTGTGGTGATTGCGGTAATGCGTAAAACTCACCCTGGTTCATACGAGAAGGTACCACAAAGTCACGTGCGCCTTCGGGCGTTGATTTGATCAATACAGGTGTTTCTACTTCCAGAAAATTTAGTTTATCTAAATAATTGCGAGTTTCAATTGCCATGCGGTGGCGGAGCTCCAAATTTTTACGAACCGGATTTCTGCGAAGATCCAAATAGCGGTATTTCATACGGATGTCATCACCTCCATCAGTTTCATCTTCGATGGTGAATGGGGGAGTTAGCGCGGCATTTAAAACATTTATTTTGTCAGGGTATATTTCAATATCTCCTGTATCTATTTTATCACTTTTTGAATAACGCTCTGCAACTTTTCCTGTAACGCTTATCACATATTCTCTACCCAAGGTGCGAGCTATTTCGATCACTTCTTTTTCTGCCTTTTCGGTTTCAATGGTGATTTGAGTTATACCATAACGGTCTCTTAAATCAATCCAAAGCAAGGAGCCTTTGTCTCTAACTCCTTGCACCCAGCCACTTAGAGTAACTGTTTCATTAACATTTTTTGTTCTTAATTCTCCGCAGGTATGGGTACGTAACATCGTATAAAATAATATAAAAGGATTTGAATTTTTGATTTTTAACTGCACCGCTTTACTAAGCGGTAGCATCGCGAATTTACTAAAAATATTGATTGTTAAAGCATAATAGAGATGACTTTAAACATTGAATATCTCAAATTTTTATAATTGCTCCAATATAAAATAGTTGTTTGAAATTAACAAATCATTCCAATTTATACAAACTGTTGATTACGCTCAATATGCAAAATGGGGAAGAAAATGTATTTATTTTTGTTACCCAAGAAAAGGATAATGCTAAAAGCATATATTGTAATAAAATAAACCATTTTGGAGGCTTTTATTACTGATTTTCTATCTCTCCGCTAATGCGTTGATTGTTAAAAAGTCCGAACTGCACGCACATAGCGTGTGTTAAGCTTACTACCGGAGCTTTGAGCGCCATTGCCTATGCCATTGCCGAAGTCCTGTATCCAAACCTCGTTGTTATTGAACTCACTGGAACTCCAATAGTTCGCACTAGCCGAAATAAAAAAACCGCCAATTGCGATCCTGTTTATAAAAAGCTTATTTAATTCGTCTTTACTCGGTAAATACCAATCGTTATAACCGCCTAAAATTAAATCGCCACAAAGCCTTGCTGCAATGCCTGCTGTTACACAGCCCGTCATAATGTCTATTGTGTTCTGGTTTCCTGTTCCTATTGCAGTTCCATCAGCCCCTGTTAGTAACGTTCCATGACACCCCCATGATGCAGATGCTTGGTCACCTGGTGCAGCAATCAGACCATGCTCTTGACCCGCAATGTATCCAGGATCACCAACCTGTAAAATGTATGCAATAATACCCCCTGCATAGCTTTCACCAATTGTTAATGGAGGACATGCTCCCCAGGTAGGAAAACCGTTACAATAAGTTAAGTTTTGGCCTCTAATGCCTGGAGAAAGAGCAATCCAATTGCTGCCATTCCAATACAAGATTTCACCCGGAGTGCTGCCGCTTTGGAAAGTGCCGGTTGCTCCGGTAGAACCAGTTGTTCCAACAATTCCATCAGCACCAGTTGTTCCAGTGGAACCAATAATTCCATCAACGCCAGTAGCACCAACTGAACCAGTTGCTCCAATAGCTCCTGTAGCTCCAACTATTCCGTCAGCACCTGTTGTACCTGTTGCACCTATTGTTCCATCAGCACCAGTAGTTCCGGTTTGACCTACAGCACCTGCTAATCCATCTGCTCCGGTAGCTCCATCCAGACCACTAGTTCCCACTATACCTGTTGCGCCTGTAGCACCCACCACTCCCGGGGTGCCACTTGTTTCTGCATAAAGTGCATAGGGAACACTCAATAATTGTGAAGTTCCTGTAATAGAATATGTTGTTCCACCTGAAGGATCTGTTTCTGTCTTTATAAAATATAGGCCACTTCCCCAGTTAATACTATTAAAAGTTCCTGAAACAACGGTACCGGCACCTATTTCTATGGTTACTAATCCATTAGCATTGGAAGTAGGTGTTTGGGTTTCGGTGTAAACATTTGTTCCAGTTGCTGAGCCTTGTAAAATGCTTATTTGCATCCCTACAGCAGTTGAAGTAACCAATGTATTGCTGTTGTTCCTGATTACCGCCTGATAACTCATTTTTTGAGGAGCCTGAGCAAACATAATGCAGTTATTAATAAATAGGGCAACAATAAGGGTAAGTGTTTTTTTCATGTTGTTAATTTTTAATGATTTTAAATGTTTTTACTTCTTTATTGTTGTTGCTTATTTTCAAAAAATAAGTGGCATTAACAAAATTGCTCATTGCAATATTTGTTTCGGAATCTTCAATTTTTTTATTGTCTAAAAGTTTTCCGCTTATATCGTAAAGCTGATACGTTAAATTTTCTGTTTTGTCTGCTTTCAACTTGATATATTCTGTTGCAGGATTAGGATAAGCCAAGAGGGTGAGGTTTATCCCATTTTCATCTGCAATTCCGGCAACAACTGAAATTTCGTAGGGTTGCTGCACTCCTTGAGCCATAGAACCATTAGTACCAGTGTAGGTGGTGTAAATAACCTGTCCAACGGTATAGCTCACGGTACCTTCGCTGCCTGAAGCATCACCGCCAGAAGCTGGTACAGACTTTTGTGCTTGCAGCGTAGATAATCCTACCCCTAAAAAAATTAATACACTAAATTTAAAGTGTTCGTGTCTCATATATTTCTCATTTTTACTTTGGACTAAAATTTAAATAATGCAGTTATATAATACCTTAAAACAAAGAAACAATTGCAAAGTAATACAATAATTTTAAATTAGAGCTTGTTGGAAATATAATTACTCAAAATATAAGTATTTTTCAAAACCATCTATTTTATTCCTATAGTAGGATCTGCAAAAATGCTTACTATTACTATTAGTAGATTTAGTAGTTTTGCGCAAACATTTTAACGCTTATGGAATCGACTGTTTTTTCGGATGAATATTTTATGCAGGAAGCTATAAAGGAGGCTAAAAAGGCTTTTGATGCTGATGAAGTACCGGTAGGTGCGGTAATTGTTTGCAACAATAAGATTATTGCAAGGGCGCATAATTTAACTGAACGATTAAATGATGTAACAGCGCATGCCGAAATGCAGGCCATTACATCGGCATCAAATTTTTTGAATGGAAAATATCTGGATGGATGTATTCTTTATGTAACACTGGAACCTTGTGTAATGTGTGCCGGTGCTATTGCCTGGGCGCAATTTTCAAAACTAGTTTATGGAGCCTCGGATACCAAACGTGGTTTTAATTTATTGAGCGAAAAAAAAATACTTCATCCCAAAACAGAAATAATATCCGGAATACTAAAAGAAGAGTGCGCAGTATTAATTAAAACATTTTTTCAACAAAAAAGGTGATTGAATTTCAATCACATTTGTGTTTCTTTAGAGCAGCTCTAAAAATTCACAATGCAAACAAAATGAGTCAGCACTTATACACAAAGGAACACTGAGTTCAGAGAGAAAAACTTAGTGTTTCTTTGTGAACTCAGTGCCTTAAGTGATATTTTTTTTAGTTTTTAGAGGTATTCTTTTACCTTGTTTGCCTATCAATTATAACAACTTTTGCTTTTTTCTTCCCCTCGTTTTGAGATGGAGTAATAGGTTTTAATTCTTCTTTTTTCAAGTCCTCTTTCTTTGTCTCATGAGCTTCTTGTTTTAAAACATTCCCATCGGTATCCAACTCAATTAGTTCATATCCTAATTTTGTTAATCCATCATAGATCTTTGCTTTATCCCCTACAACTAAA
>JAIOQD010000366.1 GCA_021413595.1 Bacteroidota bacterium
GCACATGCGGAATCATATAATGCAAAATTAAAACTCTTTAGAGCTAATTTAAGAGGAGTTACTGATGTTAAATTCTTTCTCTTTAGACTTGAAAAATTGTTTGCTTGATGATACTTGTTCCCTTTAAAAAATCTGTGATCCTTTAAATGTATTTGCCAATGATTTAACAAGTGGTATTTACACTTATTCCTTAATTGTAGATGGAAAAACAATGGAAACTAAAAAGATGGTAAAAACGAAATAATTCTAGTATTTATGCATAAAACAGCCATCCCGCAATAGTGCAGGGTGGCTGTTCTGTTTGTAATGTATATTGTTTTTCAATTTTCAATTAGTAAATTTTTCAATTATACGCTATTCCAAACTCTCCAAGCTTCTTCTGCTTGTTGATGAAGCATGGATAACCCATTTACTACAGATGCACCTTGTAATTTTCCACGTTTCATAAATTCAGTTTCAGTAGGGTTGTAAACTAAATCATATAATAAATGTGACGGCTGTATATATTGATACGGTAGCGCAGGAGCCTCATTTATATTGGGGAAGGTTCCTACAGGAGTAGCATTTATAATTAATTTAAACGCAGAAATTATATATTCAGTTAACTCTTCATATAAAAAGGTGTTGGCTCCTAAGTCTTGATTCTTGATTCTTGCATCTTGCTCTTTGCTTCTGCTTACAAAAAAACATTCAATCCCTATTTCTTTCAGAACATATGCAACAGCTTTTGATGCACCTCCCGTACCAAGTATCAAAGCTCGTTCGTGTTGAATTTCCAGAAATGGTTTTATGCTTTGCCTGAATCCAAATACATCGGTATTATAACCAATAAGCCTTGTTTTTTTACCCTCGTCCCTAAGTATCTTAATACAATTAACCGCAGCTACCGCTTTTGCTGTTTCATCTAATTCATCTAAATATGGAATGATGCTTTCTTTATAGGGAATAGTTACGTTTAATCCGCAGAATGCCGGATTATCCGCGATTAATTGTGGTAATTGATCAATGTTGTCAATTGGATAGAGATTATATTCACAATCATTACTATTTTCTTTTACAAATTTTTCGCTAAAATATTTTTTTGAAAAAGAGTGGGAGAGGTGGAGCCCGATAAGTCCGTATGTTTTATTCATCAATAGGAATGTCTTTGTTATAAAGATAATTTTCAGACGTCTTTCCATTAAATTTCAAACACAGAGTTCACAGAATTTAAAGGAATTTCACAGAGATTATTTTATTCTATGTGAAACTCAGTGCTTACCTCTGTGAACTCTGTGTTAAAACCTTTTTTCATTTTTATTTGTAATGATATTCTAATTCGCTTTTTTTGCCATTTTCGCTTTTGCAATCTCAATAATAATTGGAAGAATAGAAATAAAAATAATACCTAAAGCTACCTTCTCAATATTATTTCGGATCCAGGGGATCTCACCTAAGAAATAACCTGCAAGTGTTAAACTGAAGATCCATAAAACACCACCAAGGATATCAAATGAAAGAAATTTTTTGTAATTCATTTCAGCAACACCGGCAACAAAGGGCGCAAAAGTTCTTACTATTGGAACAAAACGAGCCATAATAATGGTTTTTGGGCCGTATTTTTCATAAAATGCATGAGTTTTAGTTAAATACTCCTCTTTTACTACATTTTTTCCCCTGAACTTTATTTTCAGCATTTTTAGCCCAATTTTCCGACCTACCCAATAGTTTACGTTATCACCCACAATGGCAGCAATAAGAAGTAAAACAAGCAAATAACCTAAATTAAGATAAGGTTCACCTGTAACGCTATTAATTTGATTTGCAAATAAACCGGCTGTGAACAAGAGTGAATCACCGGGAAGGAAAGGCATTAATACCAAGCCTGTTTCTATAAAAATTACAAGAAATAAAATAGTATATACCACATTGTTATAATTTTGGAAAAGCCACTCAAAATCAAGATGGATTATGTGTTTGAAAAGTTCTATCATATAAAAAAGTAGGAATTAAGAATTGGAATTTAAGACTAGAAAAAAAAGATTTTGATTTTTAGATTTAATATTTTGTTAAAGTAGTATCCACATCATTTGCCCAGGCAATAATACCACCTTTTAAATTGTAAACATTGGTGTACCCTTCTTTTTCCAATGCCTGACAAATGGCACCCGAACGAGCTCCGCTACGGCAATGAATAATTACTTGTTTTGTTTTTGAAATTTTATCCAAATTATCCATAACATCTCCC
>JAIOQD010000367.1 GCA_021413595.1 Bacteroidota bacterium
CATCCAATTTCATAAAATAGGTCAGGTAATTTTCAGGATCAGGTACTGTTTTCAGAACAAGGATACCTCCGGTTTGTGCCATTGCTTCTACTAGCAAAACACCCGGCATAACAGGGTTTTCGGGAAAGTGCCCTTTAAAGAACTCTTCATTCATTGTAACATTTTTCACTCCAACTACTGATTCCGGAGTGAGTTCCATGATCTTGTCGATCAGTAAAAATGGTTGGCGATGTGGCAATAGTTTTTGAATGTCCATGATATTGAGTACAGGTTCTTTACTCAGATCAAACATTGGACTAGCATTTTTCTTAGCGCGTTGGCTTTTGATCAATGCCTTTATTTTTTTTGCAAAAGCAATGTTTCCGGCATGTCCAGGACGTGCTGCCAGGATGTGCATTTTTAAAGGAACGCCAACTAAGGCAAGATCACCAACAATATCAAGTAATTTATGACGTGCCGGTTCGTTAAAATAATGGAGAGTGGTATTATTTAATACTCCTTTACCTTTTATCTCAACATCCTCTTTATGAAATATTTTTTTTAAATGATTGATTTGCACTTCCGAAATTTCTTTATCTACCAAAACAATTGCGTTGTTTAGATCTCCGCCTTTGATCAGATCATTTGCCAGCAATGTTTCTAATTCATGCAAAAACACAAAGGTACGGCACATGGCAATATCTGTTTTAAATTGATTTACATTGTAAATGTGGGCATGTTGAGTGCCTAACACATCAGAATTATAATCAACCATTACAGTGAGTCTGAAACTGTCCTGTGGAACAGCAAGCATCTCTACATTTTTAATAGGATCCTCAAACGACAGATTTTCTTTTAATTCAAAATAAACCCGTTCAGCATTTTGTTCCATAAGACCTGCAGTCTCCAATAATTTAATGAAAGGCAAAGAACTACCATCCATTATTGGAATTTCGGGACCATCCAGCTGAATCAGCATATTGTCGATTTCAAGACCTACTAATGCCGCAAGCACATGTTCTGTAGTATAAACTCTGGCTCCATTTTGCTCAAGAGTTGTTCCACGAGCTGTGTCAATTACATTGTCAACATCTGCATCAATAATGGGGTTATCAGTAAGGTCAACACGTTGAAATTTATAACCGTGATTTTCAGGAGCTGGAACAAACGTAAGGTTTACCTGTTTTCCGGTGTGTAAACCGGTACCTGAAATTGACACCTGTTTTTTTATGGTTCTTTGTTTTATCATTTTCTTCTTTAGTAAAATATTATAAAAGTATTTCGATATTTTTTTCGTTACCAAATACTACCAAATACAGCTCATTAATTAAGCATTCTCTCATTCGCTTTTTAAAATAAATGGTTTCAAATTTATACAAATAATCGATAGAATGCAATGGGCTATCTGAATTGTTATTACCCAGCTAATGCTCAGCCAGTTAGCGCAAGATTCAATGCAAAATCAGTTGCGCTTTAAATAGGGCGAGAGTCCTATTTGGGATAACACAAATAATGTTTTTTTACCGTTTTCGCCAATACATCAATATTGAGTTGGTCAGATGCCTTTGCAACGTCAGCGGTACTTCCATCTTTAAATAAAATGTTGATACCAATTTTATCACCCCTATAAGCGTCATTAGCAACAGTTCCGGCAAAAACAAAGTAATTAACATCCTTGTCGTTTACCTTATATCGTTTTTTTACTTCATTTTTGATTTGGAGAATCTTTGCTTCTTTAAATGGCAGATTTTGCATTTCCACTTTTAAAAGCCTCCGATTTACCAGTTGAGTGCAAAGCATAGAAAGTACAGGATCTGTATGAGTTGTCCATACTTTAATTGATGTCATAATATCATAATCATCCAAAATAGCGAAGGCATCCAGTAATTTCGGATCATTCTTGAAATCTTTTTTACTGTATTGTTTGTATAAAAAAATCTTAAGGGCTGGAGTACAAAACAGATCAACTTTTTTTTGTGCAAGTTCTTTGGCACGTTTTAAAATATTTACCAATAAATTTTCCGCACTCAAAACGGTTTTATGTAAATATACCTGCCAATACATTAATCTACGGGCAATCAGAAATTTCTCGATGGAATAAATACCTTTGGCTTCCACTGCCAATTGATCATTTGCAACATTTAACATTTTAATGATACGATCAGAACTAATAACACCTTCTGAAACACCAGTAAAAAAACTATCACGTTTCAGATAGTCCAAACGGTCCATATCTAATTGACTTGAAACCAGTTGATGCAAAAACTTTTTATGATATTTATTTTGAAAAATTTTAATTGCTAAGGTAAGCTCACCTTTAAATTCGTCATTAAGCCTATTCATGAATAGCTGAGAAATATCTTCATGAGTAACATTATTCACGATGCTATGCTCTAATGCATGTGAAAAAGGACCATGACCAATATCATGCAAAAGAATGGCAATTGTAACAGCTTTGGCTTCGCCTTCAGTAATATCATGTCCCTTAGAGCGTATCTCTTCAATGGCTTGCCCCATCAGATGCATTGCTCCCATTGCGTGATGAAAGCGGGTATGTAGTGCCCCCGGATAAACAAGGTTAGTTAATCCTAATTGTTTTATTCTTCGCAAACGCTGAAAAAAAGGGTGCTCTATCAGATCGAAAATGATCTCATACGGCAGTGAAACAAAACCATAAATGGGATCATTAAATATTTTACGTTTGTTGTAGAATGAATCCATATAGTTTTAATATTTGCCAAAGATAATTGAATTTGCGGTTCTACTAAAATTCAAGTTTTAAATAGTTAAAATAACCATTCACGTTTAATCCCAAACATTGTTTTAGGCCTATCGGCTATTTTAAATAGGATGTCATCGATTTTGCAGATCGGCAAGTATGGTGTTTAAATAAATTTGTCAAAAAAAATGAACACACCATGTGTTTATTATAAATTTAAAAAAAACAGAATGAAGCCTAACATTGGAATTTCCGAAAAAAAATTAAATAACGTTAATACACTGCTGTCATCAGTGCTATCTAACGAAATGACATTGTATATTAAAACCCGAAAATTTCATTGGAATGTATCAGGTGATAGCTTTATGGAACTTCATAAACTATTCGAAAACCAATACAAACAGCTCGAAGAATCAATTGACGAAATTGCTGAACGGATCAATAAACTAGGTGGTAACACAATTGGTACGATGCATGAGTTTTTAAAGATCTCTATAATTAAAGAGGAGCCGGGTAAATATGATTCATCAAAAGAGATGATCAAACAATTGCTCAAAGACCATGAAACCATAATCATTGAACTGCGCAGTAATGTTAAAGATTGCCTCGACAAATTTGGAGATGCAGGCACTACCGATTTTCTTACAGGATTAATGGTGCAACATGAAACTATTGCATGGACGCTGAGAAGGTATTTGAAATAAAAGAAATAAATTAGGCAATAATGAATAATAAAAACTAGTGCTTGATATTACAACGTGTGCTGTCACCCAGAGCTTGTCGAAGGGTGTGCATGGGTCAGCCCATATACTTCGACAGGCTCAGTATGACGTTCGCTCGATTTAGCCTGAGTTCAGTTAAAACGATTATAAGCTATTGCCTAATTCAATAAAAGAAAATGAACAGTGATTCCGGATCTTTATTAAATGCCGCCCCGCCTGCTAATTTCCCGGATAATGCAATGGCTGTGGAGCTGGAACATTTAAGCAAATCATTTGGAAAAAACTGTGTATTAAAGGATATTAGTTTTCGTATAAAAAAAGGCGAAA
>JAIOQD010000368.1 GCA_021413595.1 Bacteroidota bacterium
CGGGTTGTTATTTTATGTGTGTATATAAGCAGCAAAGTTCCTCCTACCTCCAAAGGGAGAAATTAAAATGTTATACTTGTTCTATTTAATATATTTTAAAATCTCAGTACAAATAAATTCTGCAGCCTTACCATCTCCAAATAAATTAGTGAATTTTAAATTTTGCGCAGTTGAGAAGTAATCAAATGCTTCCAAAATTTTTATTTCATCCGCATCAACGATCTTAGCCGCACCACAATTTACTAATTCGATCCACTCGGTTTCTGAACGAAAGATAATACAAGGTTTCTGGAAAAAAAAAGCTTCCTTTTGTACCCCTCCGGAATCAGTCATTACCAAGGTTGCATTTTTTTCTAAAGCGATCATTTCCAAAAACGAAACGGGGGGGATTATTTTTATGTATTCATTTGTTTTAATGGTCTTGTACAATTCGGCCGAAAGGTTTTTCTCAAGTAGTTTTGATGTACGCGGATGGATTGGCAAAACAATTTTTATTTTACTTTCTGTCGCTATCTTATTCATCGCGCTAAATATAGCATTCAATCGTAACGGTTCATCTGTATTGTTATTGCGGTGTATGGTCGCTAAAATAAATTTACTTTCCAGCAAATTACTGTCTTTCAATATACTTGTTTTTTGCTCGGCCAATGTTGAAAAATAAAGACTATTATCATACATCACATCACCACTATGATAAATTTTTGGATTATCAAACGTATAAGGGGGGGGATTATTTTCTACGAAACCTCCTTTCAATAAATTATCATATCCTGATCTTGTTGGCGAGAACAAAAGGGTAGAAACATGGTCGCACATGATGCGGTTAATTTCTTCGGGCATTGATTTATTAAAAGACCGTAACCCAGCCTCGATATGGATTATTGGAACTTGAATTTTTGATGCCGCTATAGCGCCTGCTAATGTTGAATTAGTATCACCATATAATACTATACAAGCGGGCTTTTCTTTTAAGAGAATCTCTTCAATTCCTGCGATCATTAAAGCCGTTTGCTTTCCATGTCCCCCTGATCCCACATTAAGGTTATGATCTGGTGGAGGGATATTTAATTCATCAAAAAACACCTTCGACATGTTTTCATCATAATGCTGTCCTGTATGAACAATCACTTCCTGGATATCCTTTTGGAATTTTTTTTTAATAGCCCGGCTCAGTGCTGCGGCCTTAATAATTTGAGGACGTGCACCAATGATCGTTAGTATTTTTGTTTTCTCTGTAATGGTCATTGAGTAATTCAGTTTGGAGATATCAGATGTTAGAATGTTACGTCTTTTTGAAGACTATGGACTGTTTCAACTTCCTAATCTTAGTGCTCACATAGTTTATTGATTGTAAAGATAAAATTTTATATTTTGCATTTCAAAATTAAAATTTAAGAAGAGAGAAGCGCAGATCTAATGTTTTGATTTTTGTCATTGTTTCCCCTTTTTTATTTGCTAAATATTCTTTTTTTTATCATTTTTTCCATTTCCACGGCCCAAAACACAATGCTCGATACCAGAATAGTTATTCCTAATTCATAAATACTGAGTGGTGCAGTTTTGAAAACAACATTAAAGAAAGGAGTATAGATGACCATCAATTGAAGTGAAATTGTTATAAGTAATGCACCAAGCATCGGTTTATTCGAAAATATTCCAATTTTAAAAATAGATTCCCGTTCAGAACGAATCGCCATTACATGACCCATTTGGCTCAAGCACAGTACTGTAAAAGCCATTGTTTGCCAATGTGAATTCCCATCGTGTATTGCCCATGCCTGCATTCCAAGTGTTACCACACCCATTAAAAATCCTACCCATAAAATGTGAATGGCCATGCCTCCTGCAAAAATATTTTGTTTTGAATTCTTGGGTGGTCGTTTCATAATGTTTTCTTCTGAAGGTTCCGAGGCAAGTGCCAGTCCGGGCAAGCCATCAGTCACCAGGTTGATCCAAAGTATATGAATCGCCAACAATGGAATTGGTAAACCTAAGAAAGGAGCTAAAAAAATTGCCCATATTTCACCTGAGTTTCCTGTTAATATATATTTAATAAATTTCAGAATATTATCAAATATTCTTCGCCCGTGGTTTACGGCTACAACAATGGTGGCAAAATTATCATCAAGTAATATCATGTGAGAAGCTTCTTTAGATACATCTGTTCCATTAATACCCATTGCAATACCTATGTCGGCATTTTTAAGTGCAGGCGCATCATTCACGCCATCACCGGTCATGGCGAC
>JAIOQD010000269.1 GCA_021413595.1 Bacteroidota bacterium
ATGGCTGTGCCATGCTGATCATCATGCATCAATGGAATGCTTAATTCTGCTTTTAATCTGCGTTCAATCTCGAAACATTCAGGTGATTTAATATCTTCTAGATTTATCCCTCCGAATGTTGGTGCTATCGCTTTAACAGTGTTTACAAATAGATCTATGTCGGTGGCATCAACTTCAATATCGAATACATCAATATCGGCAAAAATTTTAAACAGTAATCCTTTTCCTTCCATAACCGGTTTTGATGCCAAAGCACCAATATTACCAAGCCCAAGCACGGCAGTACCATTTGATATTACAGCTACTAAATTACCTTTGGCTGTGTATTTATATGCATCTTCCGGATTTTTTTCAATTTCTAAACAAGGCTCTGCAACACCAGGTGAATATGCTAAGGATAAATCGCGCTGTGAACTATGTGGTTTTGTTGGTACAACTTCAATCTTCCCCGGTTTGCCTTGTGAATGATAATCTAATGCTTCCTGCTTTCTTAATTTTGACATCTTTCTAAAATTTTATGAATTGCGAATATAGCAAACTTCCTACGAATTACGCATAAAAAATGAATTACGAATTCTTCAAAGAAGACTTGTTCTTCATTTTGTAGAAACAGGTCAGAGCATATTTAAATAGGGCACTACTTTACAGCGCTTGTCGGTGGTAAGTGCAGGATTTGTGCCGGGCGGACTTAGAATCAACATTCCATAAAAAAAAACAAAAACCCCAATTCCAGATGGGGTTTTTGTATTAAAAAAAATAAAAACAGAAAACCGTTAATACGGTAAAACAACCTGTTGAGGTGCATTATTAATATCCACCCAGTTGAACTTATAGCCATAAGGACATCCTGAAGTCATAACAGTTCCAAAAATATCCACACCATAAGTTGTGGTAAGTGTGAATGCCGTTGTATAACTTACAACAACCCCTGGCATTGGTCTATACAAACAAACGGAACCTGCCATGTAATAAGAAATTGCAGTTGGTATGTCAACAGTAAAAGGTTGTCCTAATCTGTTAGTCCCCCAAACTGCTGCGTGGCTATAAGAACCAAAAGTGGTATCTCCGGCAATGGTATTTGTAATCAAACCAAGTGCATGGGTAAATGTTCTTGTTTTCGCAACCATCCATGTACGGGTGGTTCCATCATCAAACGTTATTACCATATTAGCTCTTACCTGATGAACAATTGTATTACCAAGTAAAAGTTGTACTATTCCGCCTCCATTAACATTTTTAATGCTATGGGAACCATTAAAGGTGAGAGATTTATTATCAGAAAGACGGGTAACTTTATAATTGTTAAAGGTAATGATCGCTTTGGCACCAAGTGTTGTCCAAGTAGTTACTATTCCATTATATGGAAGCTGAACAACGATTGAACCTGTGCGGGAAGTTAAATTAAGACAGTCATTACCGGTATAGGTTAAGGTGATCTTGCCTACAGATGCCATGGAAGTATCAATAGTCATATTACAAATGGCTTGCACATCTCTTGTTTGGGAACAATCCTGCATAGCATTGATTGCATCATCCATTGCACGGTTACATTCACTATCGAAATTATTCTGATCCTTAGCCTTTTGAGTTTGTTGAGAAGTACTACCATCAGGAGTTGGTTGTGTAACTGTTGTTGGTGTTTGGGGCGGAGTTTCCTCTTTTTTACATCCTGCTATGGTTAATCCAGTAAATGCAATTGCTAAAACAAGTTTAAAGATCGATTTTTTTGTGTTCATGATTTTTTAAGTTTTTTAATGGTGATTTGTGTTAAAGAAATGCTGATAAAACCGGTATTCTCAAAACAGAAAATATTTTTTAAGTAGAAATGGGGTTTTAAATATCAAGCAATAATATAGAAAAAACAGTTACTGCACAAATTTATTTTTTTGATTTACAACATGTTACGACCAATTAAGGGGCGGTTATGAATCAGCCATTTTAAAAAAACAGAGCAAACAAAACCCCCATTTTTTTTAGGAATGGGGGATTGCTTTATAAAGACAGGATTAAAGTATTATTTTAATATGCTAAAATAATTTGTTGATTCGCACCCTGACCATCCGTCCAAGAAAATTTATATCCAAAAGGACAAGAGGTTGTAGCATAACCGCTAGCATCAACTCCATACGTAAGAGTAAGTGAGTGAGCAACACCGTAATGTACAATAACTCCGGTTAAGGGCTTATAAATACAATTTGTTATTGGATTATTTATGTCGTAAGTAAAAGCTGTTGGCATATCTATTATAAAATTTTCTCCTATTCTGTTTACTCCCCAAAATGCAACATTATTATGGCCACTTATAATTGTATCGCCTGCTGAAAGAGACTTAAGTACTTCAGTTGTATTATTGTATGTAATAGTTCTTTTTGCCGCAGACTGCCATGTACGAGTGGTGCCATCATCAAAAGTTAACTGCATGTCTGCACGTACTTTATGAACAATTGGAGTCCCAAAATATAGTTGAAGCCATCCTCCACCGTTCACATTTGTAACTTTATGTGTACCGTTAAGGGTTAGAGATTTATTATTCGATACGTAAGTAACTTTGTAAGCATTAAAAGTAAGTGTTGCAGTTGCACCTGCAGTGGACCATGTAGTTATTACACCATTTGAATACGGAAGCTGCACAGTGATAGAGCCGGTCCGTTTCTTACCGGAACAAGCAGGACCATCATAATTCAAAATAATTTTACCAATACTTTTGTAGGTTGAATCGATAGTCATACCGCAAGATTGCACACTCCTTGTCGTTGATACCGCTCCCATAGCCGAATTTGCTTCATCCATTGCCTGATTGGATTCGTTCTCTGTATTCGACTGGTCAGATGCTCTTGTGGTTTGGCTTGCATTTTCAGTAGGCGCCACAGTTGGTGGTATAGGTTCTTCCTCTTTTTTACAGCCGGTTATTATAAAAAATGCAAAGACCACTGCAACGATACTCTTAAAAATTGTGTTGTTTGTTTTCATGTTTTTTATTTTTTAAGTTTAAAAAGGTAATTTTAATAATGATAAGGTTTGAGTTTATTTGTGTTCTATAATTAAAATGTTCTTTTTATTAATTTATTAAAATAAATCGTTGTAGAGCAAATTTATGTAATCGTTAGGTATTAAACAAATAAATTAGTGTTATTTAATTTAACGACTGTTTAAATTTTAATCAAAAGAATAACAATATTGCTCATCGAAGCTAACTCACCTTTCTCGACTCCGCTCGAAATAACCATGCACGCTGGTCTTCGACAGACTGACCGTGCGCAAGGTCATATTGCTCTTGTGGAAATATGTACGAAAAATTTCAATTCAAATTTTCACTCCGATCATACATACATCGTCAATTTGTTCATGGATCCCCATCCAATTATTGAATGAGGATTCGAGTTTTTCTTTTTGTTGCGCAGGAGAAAGCCTGGAGTTTTGCAAAAGCATTTCTTTTAAGGCTTTTTTCTTAAGCTTTTTTCCGCTTTCCCCTCCAAACTGGTCAGCATACCAATCAGTAGATAAGTAAAACTGTTCCCCTTTATTAAATTGAAATGAATGTGTTGTGAATGGAAGAGGATTGTCCGTTTTCCCAATAGCTTGCTTGTTTGCCTTCACTTCTATAAGCTTGCCATTGGAAATATACCATAGAGGATTATTAGCACCGCTCCACTTTATTTCTTTTGTATTTATATTAATTGTGGCTAGTGAAATATCCATACCATCTTTAACATCTTTATCACTTCTGGAAAAAGTTTCCAATACCAATTCCCGGGTTTTATCTAATATTTTCCCCGGTTCTATTATTCCGAATTCCAATACCGCTCTGTTTAATGCATTGCTGCATACAACACTTACCATTGCTCCGGGTACACCATGCCCTGTACAATCAGCTGCTGCAACAAACAGAATTTCTTCCTTGCGCTCCATCCAATAAAAATCT
>JAIOQD010000270.1 GCA_021413595.1 Bacteroidota bacterium
CTGTACCTAGATTAAAGATGGAAAAATTGGATTCGTTTTTATTCTCTATCAAATACATCATTGCTTTGATATGAGCAGTTCCAATGTCGGTAACATGTATATAATCACGTACACAGGTTCCATCACGGGTTGGATAATCACTTCCAAATACAGTCATTTCCTTGATTTTTCAAATAGCAGTTTGAGTAATGATGGGTACCAGGTTATTGGCCTTATTGATGGGTGATTCTCCAATCAAACCTGAAATATGTGCCCCTACAGGATTGAAATACCGCAGTGCAATGGCTTTTAGCTGCGGATATGCTGTTGTATAATCTTTGATCATTTCTTCGCCCACTTGTTTCGAATAGGCATACGGAGATTCTGCTTTTCCAAAAGGGGTATCTTCTTTCACAGGCAGCTGGCTGATATTACCATAAACAGAGCAGGAAGAAGAAAAAATAAAATTATTGATATTGAATTTCAAACAACATTCTAAAATATTTAACAAAGAGTTTATGTTGTTATGATAGTATTTATGTGGATCTGAAACCGATTCACCAACTGATTTATATGCTGCGAAGTGGATAATGCCAACAATGTTTTTTTCATTCTCGAAAATTTTTTCAAGGTTAATTTTGTTACATAAATCAACTTCATAATTTACTACCTTTTTGCCTGTTATTTTTTCAATTCTGTAAAAAGTTTTTACAGATGAATTTGAGAGATTGTCAACAGAAATTACTTTAAAATCAGTGGTTTCAAGAAGTTCGATAATTGTATGTGAGCCGATATAACCTGCTCCTCCAGTTACTAATATTGTTTTTTTTGAATTCATAAAATTTGTTAAGGTTTAGCAGCAAAAAATGGAACACTGACCTGTTCTTCGCAGTAGAATGACGCTGATTCTTATGATTAAGTATGATTTATTACTTCTGTTTTTGGTACTAAAAAAAAAAATGTCACAAATTCTCAAAAAGAAGAAACAAGAATCAAATCATTGTAAAATATAATGTGTCTTGGAGCATTAGCGGCAAAAATAATGGTATAATTTTTAGTAAACAACAATTTTCTTCGCTACATTTCCTTTAGAATTTGTAATGGAAAGCATATATACTCCGCTTCCATAAACAGCTAGATCTATGGCCGTTTCTGTTCTTCCGGTAAAGGATTGAAATTTTTTAGTGTAAACTATTTTACCTGCAATGTCAGTTATTTCAATTGATAGATCATCCGTAATCTTTGATTGCAAGATAAGTGTTGCTATCCCATTGGTTGGATTTGGATAAACAATATAACTGATCCCGTTTTTTGCTTCATCTTCAATGCCAACAAAATCAGCTGATGTGGAGGAGCATAAACCATTCAGGTCCGTTACTTTTACTTTATATGTTCCTCCCCCTTGAATTATATAGGTTTGATCGGTGGCATTTGGAATTAAAGCTCCGTTTAAATACCATTGATTTCCAGTTACAGCACTTGATGTTAACGTATCACCGATAATAGTAATAACAGGAGTTGTTGGCAATAGAAATACATAAATGTTTTTAGGTAGGGACGTAACAGCACATCCAAAAACATCAGTAACAGTAACAGAATAGGTTCCAGTTGTGTTTACGTTTATGCCTTGTCCTGTTTGATTAGTAGGGTGCCACCTGTAAATGTTGCCATTGCTGGATGTTAAATTTACATATTGTCCCTGGCAGAGTGAATCGTTATTGTTCAACGAAATAAGAGGCTGTATTTGCGGACTTATAGCAATATAACTGCTTTTTGTAATCGAATCGGTACCATTAATATTGGAAACAACTAAGCTCACATGGTTGTAGGATCCTGGCGTATTATATGTTACAATTGGATTTTGTAATATGGATGTAGCGGGTGTTCCTCCGGGAAATGTCCACGCCCAGGATATTGGTGTATTGATTGTACTGTCGGAAAATTGAACTGTAATACCAGGACAGCCACTTAAACTATCAGCAGCAAAATTTGCAAAGGGAAGCAAAGAAGCAGGATTATAAATGGCTGTTTCCCATAGCCCACGACCATAAGTAGCAGCACGTAACTTACTAGTTCCATAATGAATTTCTAATTCATCAATAATTACATTTGGTAAACCATTTGAATAAGGCATCCAGGATGATAGATCATTATCACGGTAATACACACCAAGGTCAGTGCCAACATATACCCCATCATTCGTTCCTGTTTGATTAACCACACAATTGGCTGGAATATTTGGTAAGTTTCCGGAAAGGTCGATCCAGGTGAGCCCTCCATCCAATGATTTATATATTTTTTTATTTGCGGTGTAGCCCGAAAATGTAACCCATATTTTATCAGGATCCGTTTCAGATACTGCAATATATGTTTTTGTATTTGAAACACCCAAGGGACCTGCAAGAGTGGTCCATGATGCACCTCCATCAGTGGTTTTGTAAATGGACGAACCATTTGAAGTATATATATATTGTGGATTTGATTTCGCAACTACTAAACAAGTCAGTCCATTCGAATTTAAATTTGAAATTTGCGTCCAGTTATTTCCTTGGTCGGTAGATTTCCAAACATTTTTAAAACCGGCATAAATAGTTAATGGCGAAACAGGATCCTGTTGCCAAGGGGTGATCCATTCACCGCTTTCAGAAATACCATTTGTAATATCAGAAAAACTTGCCCCTGCATTGGAAGAAAAATGAAGTGCTCCATTTTGATATTCAGCATACATATAATTCGGATCGCTCCAATCAATAAAACATTCCATACCATCTCCACCAAGCACAGCACCCCAGGTTCCGGCATTGTATAAATTAGTTCCGTTATCCTGCCAGCCCTGCAATACTAAATTTGCATTGGTAGCGGCTCCTCCAAGGCGGTACATCTGTCCAATTTGCAACCCATCACTCTTATCCTGCCAGGAGGTTCCTCCATCGGTTGTAATGAAAATTCCACCATCAGAGGCTGCATAACAGGCGCTTCCATCAGGTCGATAAATGAGATCATGTATATCAGCATTAACGTAAGGGGCTCCGTTATTTCCATACCAATGGG
>JAIOQD010000271.1 GCA_021413595.1 Bacteroidota bacterium
TCCTGTTTTTAATTTCCCTAATTTGATATTCATAATCCGTACCCGTTCTAATTTTATTACCTGATACTTAAATACATTGCACATTCTGCGTATTTGCCGGTTTAAGCCTTGTTTCAACACAATTCTGAAAATACGTCTAGCATTTGGTTCCGCTTTTATTTTGCATGGCTTGGTAATAGCATCACCAATATTAACACCTTCAGCAATATCCTTTAAAAACTGTTTTCTCAGGGGTAAGTTAAGTGTAACCACATATTCTTTTTCGTGCTCAAAATCGGGATGGATGATCTTGTTTATAATACTGCTATCATTGGTAAGTAAGATCAATCCTTCCGAATCCTTATCTAATCTTCCGATAGGAATAATTTTTTCGGGATGTTTGATGGCGTCAATAATATTTCCTTCAATTTTTTCGGTGGTACAAACAATGCCAACAGGCTTATTGTATGCGATGTAAATGAATTTGTTTTGCTGTGGCATGGTCTTAATTTTTATAATTCAATAAAACAAATCTAATGTTACGTTAAGAATAAAGAATACAAGGGGGCAGACAATTTCGAAATAAACCTCAATACGACAAAGCACATTTAACCTAACCTACTACAAATTACTGATTTTGCGAATTACGAATATAGCTGTAATCATTAGTAATTCGTCTTTATTAATAATTTGTAGAAGTTTTTTAATTTTAGTCTTGATTGTAATGGAATTATTTTTATACATTTGTTCCGTAATTGGTTTCTTCATTTTGAGGAATTAAAAGGGAATCAGGTATAAATCCTGAACATTTCCCGATGCTGTAAGTTCTAATTTAGTTTAAAGTTTTAAGTTCAAAGTTTGCTTTATAAACACGTTGAAATTAACTTTTTCTAAATATTTTTTAACATTCGTTGCCACTGTCTTAAATCTTGATTCTTGAATCCTGATTCTAAAAAGCACGGGAAGGCGTTAAAAAACAGAACAAGTCAGAAGACCTGCCATTTGCATTACCATTTGTAGCTTTCGGAGAAAAGGCGAAGAATAGATAAATACTTATACATTTTTCTATCCATTCAATTTTACCGTTTGTTGCCAATGATTTTAGCTAACGCTTAATCGTTTGTAATGAATTTTTTAAAAATTTATTTAGTTGTTTGTAGCTTGCTGCTTGCCTTTTCGGGCTTAGCACAAAGTCGCATGGATACTGTAAAACAGCTGTCTGTTGTTGAAGTATCTTCCTCCCGACAGGCCACTTTTTCTTCCGGAAACAAATCGGAAACAATTGACAGCTCACTTCTTGATCATTATTCTACAGGTAATTTAGCAGATCTACTCACTAATGAAAGCCAGGTTTTTGTTAAATCTTACGGTTTAGGAAGCCTGGCCGCAAGCTCTTTTAGAGGTTCCGGAGCTAGCCATACTGCTGTTTTATGGAATGGATTTAATTTACAAAGCCCTATGCTTGGCCAATTGGATCTATCACTTATACCAACCAACTTTTTAAATGCTGTTAAGTTACAGTATGGAAGTGCGGGGGCTTTATGGGGGAGTGGTGCTGTTGGAGGCATTATTCATTTGAACAATATACCCCAATTTGATAAAGGAATTTCAGCTTCTATAGGTGTTTCTTTTGGTAGCTTTTCGGATAAACAACAACAAGCAAGTTTTGAAATAAGCCAAAAACGATTTGTTACTTCTTTCAAAGTGTTTAATCATGATGCAAAAAATGATTTTCCATTTATTAATACTGCCCAATATGGCAATCTAGAACAAAAACAGTCGAATGCGGAATTACAACAAAAAGGTTTGCTGCAGGAAAATTATTTTCAGATAAATTCCAATCAAAAAATGAACACTCGTTTTTGGTATCAATATAGTGATAGGAACATTCCACCTTCAATGACACAAAATACCAATGTAGCTAACCAAAAAGATGAATCATACAGAGCTACTACTGAATGGCAACGTACGGGAAAAAAGTTAACATTATTAGCCCGTTTTGCTTATTTTGATGAAGGATTAAAATTTAAAGATTCTATGATCAATGAAGATTCAAAAAGCCGAACAAAAAATACCATTGCAGAAGTTGAGAGCCGATTTAGTATTACAAAATTTGATTTGTTAAATATTGGAATTAACAATACCTATAGCGAGGCAAGTACCCCTGATTATTTAAAAAATCCTTCCGAAAACAGAACAGCATTTTTTGGAAGTTATAAAATCCGTACACCCAAAAACAATTGGAATGCTGTAATTAGTGCACGTCAGGAGTTTATTAAAAATAAAGAAATTCCATTTACTTCTTCGGTTGGTTTTGAAGGGAAATTATTTAAACTTTTTATATTAAAAGGAAGTGTTTCAAAACATTATCGCTTACCAACTTTTAATGATTTGTATTGGGCAGGCCAGGGTGCAAAAGGAAATCCAAATTTAAAACCGGAAAGTGGATGGGCTGAAGAATTAAGTTTAATTCATAGATTTACTTATAA
>JAIOQD010000272.1 GCA_021413595.1 Bacteroidota bacterium
TTCATCAATATCACCCACATTACTCATGTAACCTGAAAACCCACTTACATTAACTTCCGGCAAACCACCTGAGTTAGTTGATATTACAGGAACTTTGCTTGCCATAGCTTCCAAGGCAGCCAAACCAAAACTCTCCGTTTCAGATGGTAATAAGAACAGATCAGCTATTGGTAATATCTGTTCAGGATTCACAATTGTCCCTAATGATCTGATGTCGCTACAGGTATCAAGTTCCCTACAGAGTTTTTCAATATTTCCTCTCTCAGGCCCATCACCGATTAAAACCAATTTTGAAGGGATTACTTTTTTTACTTTATCAAAGATCCGAAGCACATCTTCCACTCGTTTTACTTTTCTGAAATTAGAAACATGGATCAACAAACGTTCACCATTGGGGGCATACATTTTTTTCTGACATTTACTGCTTTCAAATTTATAATCATCCAGACAAATAAAATTAGGAATCACCAGTATTTCTTTTTTAACGCTTGGGAAATTTTTATAGGTGTCCTCTTTCAAACTCTCTGAAACGGCAGTTACAGCGTCACTCTGATTTATTGCAAATGTAATAACAGGTTCAAAGGATGGATCTTTACCTACCAATGTAATGTCTGTTCCATGCAGTGTGGTGATAAACGGAATATGAATACCCTGTGAAGCCAATATTTGCTTTGCCATGTATGCAGCCGAGGCATGAGGAATAGCATAATGAACATGAAGCAGATCCAATTTTTCATACTTCACAACATCCACCAATTTACTTGCCAATACTAATTCATAAGGAGGGTATTCAAACAAAGGATAATCTGAAACAGATACCTCATGATAAAATAAATTTTCGGATAAAAAATTCAAACGAACAGGCGGGCTATAGGTAATGAAATGTACCTGATGCCCTTTTTCAGCAAGCGCCTTACCTAGTTCCGTAGCAACAACTCCACTACCTCCAAATGTCGGATAACATACTATTCCTATTTTCATTATTTTTAATTTTTATGCTCCACAGATTTCGCAGATGAAATTCTTTCTTGAAAATTATATCAGCGAAATCGGCAGGAAAACATTTAATAACATAATTTGTAAAAAAACAATTTAACAATTTGATTATTTAACAACTTCATAAATAATCTCTTGAATTTTATTTCGAATTCCCAATTTTGAAAGTTTATTTTCACCTGCATCCGGATATACTCTGTTTGACAGAAAAATATAAACCAATTGATTAGCAGGATCCGCCCAGGCTAATGTACCTGTAAAACCGGAATGGCCAAAGCTTAAATAAGAAACACAGTTACATACAGGACTGACTTTGTTATGATTAGTTTCCGGTTTATCAAAACCAATGGCTCTGCGATTATCAACGCAGTATTGACATTTAGTACATTCAGTTAAAGTAGTGGAATCAATGTATCGCCTGCCTCCATATTCGCCTTTATTCATAAATAGCTGCATCATTATTGCAAGATCATTTGCATTGGAAAACAAACCAGCATGTCCGCCAACCCCACCCAGCATAGCCGCTCCTTGATCGTGAACATCCCCGTGAACCAATTGTTTACGAAATTTTTTATCAAATTCTGTTGGAACAATCCTATCAAGATCAAATCGGTCACGTGGCTTATACCCCATTGTAGATAGACCAAGCGGCATATAAAAATATTTTAAAACATATCGTTCTTCCGGTACAAAAGTTTGTTTTTCTATGATTTTTTTTAGGAAATAATATCCAAGGTCGCTATATAGATATTTACCATTTTCTTTTAAAGGAGACTCTATAATTCGTTTATAAATGGTGTCTTCATAATTTTTATTAATGTATAAATTGTCGGCAACACGTTTTGGAAATTCGTCATTTCTTATTTTATTATAAATTCCTGTTTTGTATTCATCTTTATCCATTGTTTTCATCCAAAATGGAATCCAATCCTTTAAACCAGCCTGATGTGTAAGCATTTCACGCAATATGATATTTTGTTTGTTAGTACCAGCTAATTCTGGCAAATAAGTAACCAAACGTTCATCGAGGTTAATTTTTTTCTCATCCATCAACTTCATAACAGATGCTGTAGTAGCGGCTACTTTTGTGATGGATGCTAAATCATAAAGGTCATCGTTTTTTACTTTTATTTTATTTTCATAGGTGTGATATCCAAAAGATTTTTGATAGATCACTTTTCCATTTTTTGCAACAAGGATCTGGCAGCCCGGATAAACCTTATCCTTCACACCATTAAGAGCAATGCTATCAATTCTTAACAATGCTTTTGAATCTGCTCCGATCTCCTCGGAAATAGTGTATTTGAAACGAATGGCTTTTGTTTCAATTCCTGTACCTGCTATAAAATTAGGACTTGGAGTGATAGGCAATTTCCCAGTTGCTGCAATTCCGCCAAATATTAATTGAGCCGAATAACTTTGGCTGTAATCATTATCTTCATAGCTCATTATTACACCATCAGCAAGGTGCAGGCTATCCATTTTTGCTAGTATATAAGGATTTGCGGCCACATTTACAATTACCTTTGATTGTTTCATCAGCGCTATTAACATTTTTATTACCTGTGGGGTTAAACCAAAATCTTTGTTGGGTTTATTGTTGGTATTATTGATGTGAACCATTACCAGATTATATTTTTTCAAGGCGTTCAATACAGTATCAAACATCTCCGTTTTGGCCTCTTTATCAATTCCAAAATGTTTTATCGGAGCATAATTTGCTAACGTTTTCTGAAATATATTTATTTCCTTGTACCCCAGTGACAGTGATGCAATGCGCATGGTATCCAGGTTTTGAATAGGAATAATATTATTTTTATTTTTCAATAATGTTAAAGATGCTTCTGTTAATTTACGGTTGATCAGCTCTGCATTGGCTGTATTTAAGTCGTTATAGAGATTTTTTGTTTTGATCGCTCTATAATGATTTAAGCCTGCCCATTGTTTTGCCAATAATATTTTCATACAACGCTTATCAATTTCTTCTTGAGAAATATCACCGCTGTCAATAGCAGATTTTATTTGTTTTATAGCAGTTGGCACATCTTCGGGGAACAGCAATACATCATTCCCTGCAATAAGTGCTTTAACATCCACTTCGCCTGGTTTATAAAATTTACTAACGCCTCTCATATTCAAAGCATCAGTAAAAATAAGACCTTTGAAGCCCAGTGTATCCTTTAGTAATCCTGTCACTACTTTTTTTGAAAGTGTTGAAGCCTGATTTAATGTAGTATCCAATGAAGGGATAAATAAATGCGCCACCATCATACTTCCTAAGCCTTGTGCTATCAATTCTTTGAAAGGGTATAATTCCAGGGTATCCAATCGCTCACGGGATGAGTTTACAGTTGGTAATGTTTTATGAGAATCACTATCTGTATCACCATGTCCGGGAAAGTGTTTGGCGTTGGCCAGCACGTTGTTATCCTGCATTCCCTGCATATACATTGCGGCTTTGCGTGCAACATTGTATTTATTTTCTCCAAACGAACGATTGCTGATAACAGGATTTAAGGGATTGTTATTAACATCCACCACAGGAGCGAAATTTATTTGCATTCCCAAACGTGTACACTGACGAGCAATTTCAGCTCCCATTTCATAAATAAGTGTATCATTTTGGATAGCCCCCAATGTCATTTGACGGGGAAATTTAGTGGTGCTGTCCAATCGCATTGCCAGCCCCCACTCTGCATCAATCGCTATAAACAAAGGCACTTTGGCACAAAGCTGATAACTGTTTGTTAATCTTGCTTGACGTAATGGTCCGCCTTGAAAAAATATCAACCCACCAATTTTATATTGATCTACTAATTTTTTTATTTCTTTTACATGTGTTTTATCTTTATTGGAATAAGCTGCAACCATAAAAAGCTGGGCTATCCGCTCTTCTGCTGTTAACGATTTAAAAACAGAATCAGCCCAACGTGTGTCAGTAACATAAAATGGAGGATCTTGTTTTTTCGTTTTTGGAACGTCCCACCAAACAGCCGAAATAGCAGGTGTTTTGTTTAAAGCTATTGTTGGTGAAATCGTATTTGAGACGGTGGCTGCTTTAAGCACCATAGCCGAAATATCAGGCACGAACTGAATAAAGCTTAAAGAAATAGCAACGGAAACAAATAGAATAAGGAATATTTTTTTTTTCATCAATAGCATTAATTAAACAAAATTTAAACAAACGAATTTAGGTTAAAATTAAGCCCAAAATGGCTTTGATTAATATTTACCATGTTTAATTATTAACGAAAGAATGTTGATGAGTTATTGCAAAAAATTACTAATTCCATAATTTGATAATTTAATAAAATTAAAAAAATCGCAAAAAAAGTCGGTTTAAACGTTAAAAAACAAATTTGCCACAGATTTCACGAATTCTCATAGATTAATCCCATGTGTGGGATAATTTTTATAAATTTTCAAAAAAAACACCTTGAGCAGATAATAATCTGTAAAATTCGTAAAATCTGCGGCAAAAATATAAAGGATGCGCAGTTGTAAAAATCGATTTTAAAATTTGTAATGATTCGTTTCCTGTAAACACACAAACCTCTTCATCTCTAGAGAATTCGTAAATTCGCATCGATTTATTATCCGTAATGGTAAAATCGCAAAAAAAATTCGGACCTTCGAAATTGTATGTATAAAAAACTCTTTAATATCATGGTATTGATGATCAGTGTATTGCTCATTGATTTACTTACAGGGTATATTACAAATTATATTGTGCATTACAAATTAGACTTAAATCCTTTTAAATTTACGGCCATAGCCATGCTAACCCTGGTGTTTATATTGGTGCCTGCATATAGTTTTATGGGCTCCTTCTGTAATTTCGACCCAAACAGTGTAAAACAACTCTGCCAAATCGTCTTGAATCCATTATTAGTATTATTTTTGTGAGGTAGAAAAACATTATGTCAGATATTATTCATCTTTTACCCGATTCTGTTGCCAATCAGATTGCTGCCGGTGAAGTGGTTCAACGACCTGCTTCTGCTGTTAAAGAATTGATGGAAAACGCTTTGGATGCTGGAGCTACTTGTATTACACTTATTGTGAAAGATGCGGGGAAAACACTTATTCAGGTAATTGATAATGGCTGCGGAATGAGCGAAACAGATGCCCGCATGAGTTTTGAGCGCCATGCCACTTCAAAGATCAGAAAAGCGGATGATTTGTTCGCCATCAGAACAATGGGATTCAGAGGCGAAGCTTTAGCATCCATTGCCGCCATTGCACAAGTGGAATTAAAAACAAAACGGATAGGTGATGAATTGGGTGTTCAAATCAACATTGAAGGCAGTGAAGTAAAAAGCCAAGAAGCCTGCCTTTGCCCTGAAGGAAGCTCACTTTCAATTAAAAATCTATTTTATAATATTCCTGCACGCAGAAATTTTTTAAAGAACGACTCTGTTGAATTACGTCATATTATTGATGAATTTCAACGTGTATCCATTCCCAATCCAAATATAGCTTTTAGCCTTCATCACAATACCATCGAAGTTTTCCATTTAGAGCAGGGTTCGCTAAAACAACGGTTAATGGCCATTTTTGGGAGCTCTTATAATACCCGTTTGGTACCTGTTGAAGAAGATACGAGCATTGTAAAAATAAAAGGCTTTGTAATAAAACCTGAATTTGCAAAAAAGACCCGTGGTGAGCAATTTTTCTTTTTGAATAAGCGCTTTATTAAAAACACATACCTTCATCATGCAGTACAATCTGCTTTTGAAGAATTGCTTCCAAAGGATAGTTTTGCTTCTTATTTTTTGCTTTTAGATGTTGATCCCAAAACAATTGATATCAATATACATCCAACAAAAACCGAAGTTAAATTTGAGGATGAAAAAACTGTTTATGCTTTTTTACGTTCTGCAATAAAAAAATCGCTTGGTCAGTTCAACATCGCTCCCAGCATCGATTTTAATCAGGAAACACATCTTTACAATATGCCATTAAA
>JAIOQD010000273.1 GCA_021413595.1 Bacteroidota bacterium
CTGGTAGCGTATTTTAACCATTTTTTAGCGGTTTTAGGACCAAATGAAAAAATTCAGTTGGTCTTTTTAGGGTGAACACTAACTATTTTTGTGCGACAAAAGTAATGCTTTTAGATAAAAAAAGCAAATTTAATTGGTAAAAGCAGGTTTAGGCGCATTAAAAAGCCCTATTTCAATGCTATCTGACATGAAAAGGTGCTAAAGAGGATTAAAATGATTGACCTACCCTCTCAAATGATATGCTTTAGGATTAGTGAATGCACGTAAGCCTGCATGAGAAAGGGTAGCACCGAAGCCGGAATGTTTTCTTCCGCTCCAAGGGAGAGCAGCACTTACACGGTCGCAGCAATTCCAATACCCTGTTCCTGCATCTATTTTTGATAATATTTTTTCGGCACGCTCCTTTGATGTTGAATAAACTGCTGCTGTGAGCCCATATTCAGTGTCCTGCATCCTTTTAATTGCTTCTGCATCATCTTTTACTTTCATAATGCCGATAACAGGTCCAAAGCTTTCGTCATGCATCACACTCATTTCATGATTTACATTTATCAACACTGTTGGTTCAAAAAAATATCCCTTTTGGTCAACACGTTTTCCGCCAATAACAACTTTTGCGCCTTTAGCAACAGCATCTTTTACTTGCGTTTCAACAAAATCAAGCTGTGCTTTGCGCGTAAGCGGCCCGATATAAGTACCTTCTTCCGTTGGTGCCCCTAATTTAAATCCTTTTACCTCTTTTATAAATTCATCTACATATTGATCGTACACCTTCTCGTGAACATAAATGCGCTCCACAGCACAACAGCTTTGTCCATTATTATAAAAAGCCCCATCAGCCGTTCCTGCTGCTATGTTTTTAATGTCCGTTACATCGTCTGCCACATACAATGGGTCTTTCCCTCCTAATTCCAGTTGGCAGGGAACCATTTTATGTGCCGTTTTTTCATAAATATATTGTCCTGTTTTATAGGAACCGGTAAAAAAATAACCATTAAAAGGAAGGTGCAGTAGGATTTCACCAACTTCACGTGCTCCAATTACCAACTGAAAAGCACTGTCAGGAACACCTGCCTGCTTCAACAGTTTTTCTATCTCTAATCCCGTAAGAGATGAAAACTCAGAAGGTTTGTACATTACCGAATTTCCGGCAAGTAAGGCAGGAACAAATACATTAACACCCACTAGATATGGGTAATTCCAGGCCGAAATATTACAGATCACTCCAAGGGGTTCATAAACAATTTTCTCTGTCATCCCTGTATCAATAGACATATAATCGTCAGCTAAATATTTTTCAGCATTTTCAGTAAGCCATTTTATACGATTACAAGCGCCATTTATTTCGTTACGTGCCTGCTGCAATGGCTTGCCAACTTCAGAAGTAAGAATACCAGCACCTTTTTCTATGTTTGCTTTTAATAATTCGGAAAAGCGCTGTATTATACTTATTCGATCTTTTAATAATACCTCATTCCAGGCTCCCTGTCCATCTCTAAGTAATTTAAATTTACGTTCTGTGCTTTCTAAAGTATCTTCTTTCAGAGTGGTAATGATCTCCTCTGTTGCAGGATTGATTATGTTCATGATAGTGTTTTGGTTATGGATAAGGTCCCTTCGACTTCGCTCAGGATGATGCAAATTTACAAATCTATGCAATGGTGAATAAAAAAAATTGAAATTTAGTGTTTCGACTTTATTGTTTTTTGTTCCACAGCTTTTAGAAATTCATTTCTGATATTACGTGTGAAAGGGTTCTCCGGCTGCTGTTGTGCTAACCGTTCAGGGTGGTACTGTACACAAAGTAAAAATGGTTTATCCGCTTTATTTTTCCATTCAGCTGCTTCCGCAATCCCATCAGGAGAAAAGGCTGATACTTTTAAATCGCTTGCAATTTTACCCAATGCCTGGTGATGAGCACTATTGATGGTACCACTGGCAATTCCGGTAACGGCATAAAACAAACTATCTTTTACAACAGTAATTTCATGAACTCCATCCTTATCGTGTCTGCGATGATCTAACTTTCCGCTTTCTTCAATATCCTGTATCAAATCTCCACCTAAGGCAATATTTACCAACTGCATTCCTCTGCAAACAGCGAGTACAGGTATGTTTTTTTCTTGTGCAATCTTAAAAACGTGTAGTTCAAACTCATCACGTGCAACATCATATTCTTTGGGTGCAAATTGATACGTAATGCATTTGTTTTTATAAAATTTAGGATGCGTATCTATTCCACCACTTAAAACAATTCCATCACATTTTTTTAAATCTTCAGAATTTGTTTGGCTAAGCTGAATAATTTCAATATCAGAATTATCTCCTTTTATCCAGAGCGGATAATTTGAATAGCGTGCTTCTGTAATGGTTATGCCTATTTTTAGATGCATGGTGTTGTTAAAAATAAATTAACTAAACAAAGCTAATTAATATTAGGGTCTGATGAACCAATCTGTCCTTTTTTGCAAATATATTATTCTTCATTTTAATATGTTTCTGAATTTCCGATTTCCAGTAGTATCAAAAACTTATTTTTCAAACTATATTTTTTAAACCTGCTTCGTAATTTGAAGTTTAGTTAGATCGAATCCTTTTTCTTTCAGCCTGGAAATAATTTGTTGATATACAAGATCGTCCATTTTGGGCGTTCGTGAAAGTATCCACAAATATTTTCTGTTTGGATGACTTACTACAGCATAACTATAATCGTGAGCCAAATCAATTATCCAATATTTGCCTGTAAACGGCCAAAAAAATTGCACCTTCAACTTTGCATTGCCTGAATTTTTCTCAACAAAAGC
>JAIOQD010000274.1 GCA_021413595.1 Bacteroidota bacterium
AAACGAAGTACTGCAGCAGACTACCAATGGCGGATTGTTTGCAACACCCCCTGCAAATGTAAATTGTAATATAAAAAATATTGATCCTAATTCAAGTACAAAAGCTGTTGGTTGGTTTAATATTGGGGCTTTATCATCAAACGGAATTACGGTAAAATAACTGATGGCCTTCCTTTTTTAACCCTTACCGGAAATACAATTACTGACATTGGCGCAACCGTTTTTATTTTGAAAAAAAGTATTTCAGTTTTTTGGTTTAGAAGAGATCTTCGTTTGGAGGATAATGCAGGCTTATTTCATTGTCTTAATGAAGGGAATGAAGTATTACCGGTATTTATTTTTGACAAAGGGATTCTTGATGGGCTTGACCAAAAACAAGACAGGAGAGTTGATTTTATATACCAGGCAATTTTAAAGTTGCAGGAAAAATTGTTGTATCACGGAAGTTCATTAATGGTGTTGTATGATACGCCAATCAATGCATTTAAACAAATCACAGAAAAGTTTGAAGTTAAATCAGTTTTTACAAACAGGGATTATGAACCCTACGCTTTAGAAAGAGATACAAAAATTAACAATTACCTTAAGGTAAAAGGCATTGTGTTTAATACGTTTAAAGACCAGGTGATTTTTGAAAAACAAGAGGTCTTGAAAAGCAATGGAGAGCCCTATACCGTATTTACACCCTACTCTAAAATTTGGAAGGAAAAATTAAATGAAACTTACCTTACAGTTTTTTCTTCCGAAAAGTTTGCAGATCGTTTTCTGAAAACACCTCCAATTTCTATTCCTTCATTGGAAAAAATGGGTTTTAAAAGATCAGATTTGAAGTTCAAAGCACTAAAAATAGATTTAGAAATTATTAAAAATTATGATTCTACAAGAAATATCCCATCAATAAACGGAACAACAAAACTTAGCGTGCATCTTAGGTTTGGCACCGTGAGTGTTCGACAACTGGCAAAAATTGCACTAAAACTCAATGAACAATGGTTGAATGAATTAATCTGGAGAGAGTTCTTTATGTGTATTCTTTTTCATTTTCCAATGGTGACCATCCATTCTTTTAAAAAAAAGTATGATAACATTAAATGGCGCAACAATGAAAATGAATTTGAAAAATGGTGCCAGGGACAAACCGGGTACCCTATTGTGGATGCGGGAATGAGGGAATTGAATGAAACTGGTTTTATGCATAATCGGGTGAGAATGATTGTCGCAAGTTTCCTTACAAAACATTTATTGATTGACTGGCGCTGGGGAGAGGCTTACTTTGCAGAAAAATTGCTGGATTATGAATTGTCGTCCAATAATGGAAACTGGCAATGGGCTGCTGGATGTGGCTGTGACGCTGCACCATATTTCAGAATATTTAATCCTGCCGAACAAACAAAACGATTTGATCCTGAACATAAATACATAAATAAATGGGTAAAAGAATTTACGTCTCCCGATTACATTGCCCCTATTGTAGAACACCGTTTAGCAAGGGAGAGAGCCTTGGAAGTTTATAAAGAAGGGGTTCAATAAATTGGTAATAATGATTTTTAAAAACAGATAAATGAAACCTATTGTATCAAATATATTATTTTTGTTTTTGTTTTTGTTTTTTGCCTCAACGTGTATATTCTCTCAAACCGTTACTGAAAATTCTAAAATCATGGAAAATACAAATCAACAACTGATTACCAAATTCTATACTTGTTTCCAAAACAAAGATTATAAGGGGATGCAAGAGTGTTATGCTGATAATGCAACTTTTAGTGACCCTGTATTTGTAAATTTAAATTCGGCTGAAGGAAAAGCGATGTGGGAAATGTTATGTGTTAGGGGTAAGGATTTAAGGTTGGAGTTTAAAAATATACAAACTAATGGGACGCAAGCATCCGCAGAGTGGATAGCCTATTATACTTTTTCGGTAACCGGAAGAAAAGTTGTGAATCATGTAAAAGCAAATTTTTTGATCGAAAATGGCAAAATTGTAAAACATACTGACGTCTTCAAGTTTTATAAATGGTCGCGTCAGGCTTTAGGAATGTCAGGTACATTGCTTGGTTGGACAGGCTTTTTTAAAAGGAAAGTAAGGCAGGGTGCAATGAAAAATTTGAATGATTTTATGAATAAGAAATAAAATATGAAAAGTTGAGTTTTACAGTTTTAATTTTTTAGGGTTTTGCCTGTTGCCCCAAAATAAAGTAATTCAATTTCTTTCGGTTTTATTTTGTATAATAAACTGGTATGTTTAGTTATGAAGCCCTTACGGATATTCTTTCAAACTCTCCAGCTAATAAGGAACTTCTATCAATTTTATCCGACATCCAAAATTGTACAATCCCTATATTTTCACGTTAAAAGATTTCTTATCTTTGAGAGTGTAAAAAATCTTCCCGATCCACTCCCCAATTGTTTAAAAAAATGATATATTTCATTTATAATCATTGGTTATGGCGCTGGAGATTCATGGTTATATATGTTATTTAAAGAAATCATAGGACAACAAGTTGCAAAAGACCGATTAATACGTTCCGTAAAGGAAGGGCGTATTAGTCATGCCCAGTTATTTCTTGGTCCTCAAGGAAGCGGAAACCTTGCACTTGCGCTTGCTTATGCACAATATATTTCTTGTGGAAATAAGCAAGAAAATGATTCCTGTGGACAATGTTTATCTTGTGTGAAATACAATAAGCTTATCCATCCCGACCTACATTTTGTTTATCCGGTGGCACTTTCAAAAGATATTCGTGTAAGTACAGATGTGGCTGTTAAATGGCGGGAAGTTTTTTTAGATAACCCCTACGTTACACTTTTCAATTGGTTTGAATTGCTGGACGCAGAAAACAAACAGGCGGTGATAGGAGTGGAGGAAAGTGCTGAAATACTTCGTAAGTTAAGCCTCACTACGTATGAAGCGGAATATAAAATAATGATCATTTGGCAAGCTGAAAAAATGAATCAGGCTGCTGCAAATAAGCTGCTTAAAATTTTAGAAGAGCCGCCCGAGAAAA
>JAIOQD010000275.1 GCA_021413595.1 Bacteroidota bacterium
GGTGGGCTTTTGAAACCGAAAACTGTCTGCCAGCACCAACGTTTATTAGTTGCTCAAATGTTTCTATTTGCACTGTCTGCCCACTAACGCAAAACCCGTGTTAGTGGCTGTGGCTTTGTCCTGCTATTTCAAAAGTTCACGAATTTCAGTCTTAGTCTTTTCGCTAATTTTAAGATGTTCATAAATGTCGTCTACGTAATTTAATGCAAGTTTTCCGTTCAAGTCACGAGCATTTTTATTTGCGCCATATTTCAGAAGTAATGCAACTTTCTTAGGCTCACCATTAAATGCAGCAAACATAAGAGGAGTCATGCCGTCTACTTTTCTTGTCTGATATACTTTTGCTCCATTTTTTAAAAGACAGTCCAATATTTCATACGAACCAAAACTTGCAGCGGACATTAACATTGAATAGCCATTGTCTAACGTGTCATTGACATTTGCGCCATATTTTATTAGTAGTTCTACATTTTTTACACTTTTTTGTCCGCAAGCAGTCATAAACATGTCCTCGGGTTGTTTGACTTTATTTGTCGAAAGTAAAGCGTTAGCCGCTTCCTCATTGTCCTTGCGAATTGCTACGTCCAATGCGGTCAATTTCCAAGAACCATTTGTCCTGAAGTTAACGTCTGCGCCTTCCGAAATTAGCTTTGTAAATTTATTTGTCTGTCCGCTGTAGATGGCGAGCATTAGTTCAGACCAGTTCGTTTTGTTGTCGTCCCATTTTTCTTTATGAGCGAAGGTCGTCAAGGTCGAAACGACAAAAAATAAAAGTAAGAGTGCCTTTTTCATTTCAAAATTGTCTTTATGTTGGTCTGTCCTGCCATTGCCACTAACGTTTGTGTATGAAACGTGGCTGGGTTTTCGAAGCGAATCACTGTCCCACGTAACCAAACGTAATTTGAAAACTAAACTACAAATTTACAATGAACCCCAGCCATGTTTTATACACTTTGTTGTGCACAGTGCATTCTTGTCCCACACTTTAAAGAAGTTCACCAAAAACCGGCATGTGGTCACTGATCTTTAGCCATTTCTCCGGCTGTCCAACAGTCACAGATTTTAGTCGTTTCGAGAAAGAATCACTGCCAAAAATATAGTCAATATGGTATGGCTTATTTAAATTTCGTTGTAAGTATAAAGTTGGTTCCGTCTCTTGTCCTTGTTCTTCTTTTTTGTCTAAGTGGTAGAAGCTCTCAATTTCCAAGTCTTTTAATTCACGAACAACGTCACTATGATTCCATGTTCTTCGCGGCTTGTCCCAAATTGAATTGCTATTAAAGTCCCCAGTAATTATGCAATTCTTAAACTTAGATTTATTTAATTGTAAGTATTTCCAAAATTGTCCAATGTATTGGAAATCCGATGTGTCGCCATGGCACCAAACAGCAACTAAATTAAAGTTGTCATTTACTTTGCACGAAATGAAATACTTAAGTCCGTTAGAGTCCCAGTCGTTCTTTATTAATTTGATTTTATCGTCCGCAAAAATTGCTAGCCCTTTATTTTGATTTGCGCCCGTCCAGATATAGTTGGTCGCCCAGCTTTTGTATTCATTGTCTTTGTTTGTCTCTGGGTTTTCACATTCTTGAATCACTAAAATGTCAGCCGAAAACTCTTTTAAGAGATCAATTTTACTCCTAAAAGCTCCGTTACAATTCCAAGTCAATATTTTCATTGTCGTCTTTCAGTGGAGTCATTTTCTTGGCGGCATTGTGCACAGTGCGCCTAGTTCCGCCATTCAATGTAGCCTGTCTTTTCATCAAGACCGTCCCAACTTATAATTAATGAATCCTTCGTTACTTTCAGAATTTGTCCTTTTTGAACGAAGTCATTGTAGTAAATTGTCAAAGAGTCTCGGTTGAGGATGTATGGCATACTTCCATCTCCGTCATAGTCAACTACGTAAAAATCGTTTTTAGTTATGCGAAAGTCTGCATGAGGTCCGTCTGGATCCAGTGTCCAAATCTTAAAGAGTGTTGCGGTGTCAACAGAAGGATTAATAATTTGAGTCGCGGGTCTCTCAATGTTTTCTATGTCGGCTTGGTCTGTGTTATATTCTGAAATGGTATAAACAGTTCTTCCGTCACTACCAGCAAGCTCATTATATCCATGTAGTTTGTCCAAGGTGTCAGATGACTCTACTGTCGTCTCGTACTCGCACTTATTAGTTTCATAATTCCATCGTCCGCTACGGTCAAGGCAGGAGTCAACTTTTAAAAACCTGTCAACCTTAAAGTATCCAAAGGCCAAACCTGTCGTTGTCAAAAGTCCAATGATTAATATTTTAGTCGTCCGTTTACTCATCTGTCCTGGCGCATTGTGCACAACGGTTCCAGGGCAGGCGCAGAAAGCGTTTTTAACTATAAATTCTCAACGAAGCCCCAGTTTATAAAATTACAAAAAATTGTCTTATGAAACGGGAGGCGCTTTTTGCGCTTGCCCTGTGTTGGCTGCTGCCGTTTCTTTTTTTTTGCTTAGTTCGTCTGTCCACAAATGGCGGTTTTGGTGTGTTTGCTTGGTAGCTCTTTTGCATTTTTTGTTTGGCTTTGTGTGTTGAAAAAAATGCAAATGTGCTACCAAATGCGTTGGCTGTTTTCTTTTGTCTTCGCAAACTAAAGTCCTTTAAACAATGGTCGTAAAGTACAGTTCGTAAAAAAACAACGGTCTTTTTTTTTAATTCAAATTCTAAAGTCCTTTAAACAATGGTCGTAAAGTGCAGTTCGTAAAAAAACACAACGGTCGTATTTTATTAAATTAAAACTTTAAAAGTCCTTTAAACAATGGTCGCAAAGTACAGTTCGTAAAAAACACAACGGTCATTTTTTTTAATTCAAATTCTAAAGTCCTTTAAACAATGGTCGTAAAGTGCAGTTCGTAAAAAACACAACGGTCATTTTTTTTAATTCAAATTCTAAAGTCCTTTAAACAATGGTCGTAAAGTGCAGTTCGTAAAAAACACAATGCCAGTATTTATAGATTTTTTTTAAAAATTAAATCACAAATTATTTTTTTTAATTTTTAATGTTATTTTGCCCAAGCTCCCACATTAATAGAATAAACATCGCTTTTGTTTCTTTGAATGTTTCTAACAACGAATCCATTTTCTGGAATATCCTCAATCAAATCAAAAGACATGCAATTTTTGGGAAGACCAGTGAATACTAATTTAAAAATTGTTTTTTTATCAGCAAGCCAAGTGATTTTCGGATACATCGTAATGTTCTCCACATAAACTAATTTGCTCTTGTATTTTGAATCATTTGCTTGAAGAAAAGTGTTTTTTCGGATTCTTATGCCAGTGCTGAAAAGGTTTGAAGATGTTGATTTGTAATTGCAATTTAAAGTGACCTGACCGTTTAAAACACAACGATAGTAAGCTCTTTTTAAAAAGAGTAAAAAACTAATCAAGGCATCTATTAAGGTATTCAGTAATTTCATTTTCAATTTCAATTTTATGATTTTGAAATAATTCAGGAACGCCTTCACCCCAAAATAATTCACTATTATGATTTTCTTGATAAATTGTAAAAACTTTGTTTTCAGCTTTTATTTTCCATTCAATTTGTCCTTTAAATTGATGACTAATAAATACATTTGGCTGTACAAGAATTAAACTTTCATGAGAACCAATGTTTGTGAAAATTTCATACGGTATTTTAATATTCATTTCCATTTTTTCCATCTTTAAATTAATTTGTAACGTAAATGTATTCTACTATGAGGGAATAAAATAATAAAAATCAATAAAATTTTGCTGCAAAATTTTTGCTATAAACCTTTTAAGATTAATACCTCTTTTTTCTATATCAATCAAACCCAATTTCGGACTTGTTAAATCTCTATTTGTTATTTTAGCAAAAAAATACAGTCTACTATCAAGTCAAATTTTTACAATAGGCTACTGTTGCAGAGGGTCCAATGAGATTACGACTTGCATAAGTTCGTTACTTGAACAGGAGTTGATTTGTCTACGCCTGTTCCATCTCCAAGTTGTCCATTAGCATTGCGTCCGCAAGCCCAAGCAGTGCCGTCATTCTTCAGGAAAATGGAATGCTGGTATCCAGCCGCCATAGATGTAATCCCGGTTAAGCCGCTTACCTGCATAGGAGTTGATTTGTCTGTGGTTGTTCCGTTTCCAAGTTGTCCATTAGAATTGCGTCCGCAAGCCCAAACGGTGCCGTTACTCTTCAGGAAAAGAGAATGAAATATTTCACCTGCAACAGCCATAATGCCTGTTAATCCGCTTACCTGCACAGGAGTTGACTTTTCAAGTTGTCCATAATTATTCCATCTGCAAGCCCAAACGGTGCCGTCATTCTTCAGGAAAAGAGAATAATCCCATCCAGCTACGACAGCAGTAATGCCGGTTAATCCCCTTAGCTGCGCAGGAGTTGAGCGGTCTGTGGTTTTTCCATCTCCAAGTTGTCCTAAATGATTCTCTCCGCAAGCCCAAACGGTGCCGTCATTCTTCAGGAAAAGAGAATAATATTCTCTGCCCAACACAGCCGTAATGCCTGTTAATCCATTTACCTGTACAGGAGTTAATTTGCTTATGATTGTTCCATCTCCAAGTTGTCCATAAGTATTCCATCCGCAAGCCCAAACGGTGCCGTCATTCTTCAGGAAAATAGAATGACTTCCTCCACCCGCCACAGCCGTAATGCCGGTTAATCCGCTTACCTGCACAGGAATTGATTTGTTTATTTTTGTCCCATCTCCAAGTCGCCCATACCAATTCCCTCCGCAAGCCCAAACGGTGCTGTCATTCTTCAGGAAAAGAGAATGGCTTCTTCCTCCCGCCACAGCCGTAATGCCGCTTAAGCCGCTTACCTGTATAGGAGTTGATTTGTTTGTATCTGTTCCATCTCCAAGCCGTCCATAACCATTCTGTCCGCAAGCCCAAACGGTGCCGTTACTCTTCAGGAAAAGAGAATGCTGGTATCCAGCTGCCACAGATGTAATGCCAGTTAATCCGTTTATCTGCATAGGAGTTGATTTGTCTTCGGTTGTTCCAGAAATGACGTAAAACTAAGATTAAAATTTCAAAGATTTTCAATGCATCTTTCTTTTTAGTAGTTCTCTTGTAAGCAAGGAATAAAAATTAAAAAACGGAAATCCTCTATGAAAAATGGTCTTTGTGTGGTCGGGCAAAAGCAAATGTGGTGCCACTGTGTCGGCTCGTTCGGTTGGGTTGCACCTCTTTTGATTTTGCAGAAGCGATAGCCAAACGGCTTTGCCGATTTTTTTGTTTTTCTTTTTTGTCGTCCTCGTCCGCCCAAAAAGTTTAATGTTTAGATTCTTTCTTACGGTTGCAGCCAACGTTTGTGTATGAAACGTGGCTGGGTTTTCGAAGCGAATCACTGTCCCACGTAACCAAACGTAATTTGAAAACTAAACTACAAATTTACAATGAACCCCAGCCATGTTTTATACACT
>JAIOQD010000276.1 GCA_021413595.1 Bacteroidota bacterium
TATTTACCTTCTTGTGTCTTGATTCTTGACTCCAGACTCTTATATTCTGCAGATGGAATCTTGTCTCTTGATTCTAACAATCTTGGATCTATTTAACAGCAACACCAATCAAAGTCGCACTGGTACAATCGGTCGCCAAAACATTTACATAATCTCCCGGTTTAAAGTTTTCTTTCGGAAACACAACAGTTGTATTTTGTGAATTTCTTCCGGATAATTCATTTGGAGATTTTTTTGATATTTTTTCTGCTAAAACTCTGTGAATTTTCCCAACTCCTGATCTGGTGCGTTCTCCCGAATGTTTTTGTTGCATGTCCACGATCTCTTGTAATCTTCGTTTTTTTACTTCATCAGGCACATCATCTTTAAATTTACGCTCAGCAAGTGTTTTAGGCCGTTCACTATAAGAAAACATATAAGCAAAATCATATTTCACCCATTCCATCAACGATAACGTATCTTTATGTTCTTCTTCTGTTTCAGTGCAGAATCCAGTGATAGAATCAGTAGAAATAGCACAATCAGGGATAATTCTGCGTATAGCATTGATACGTTCCATATACCATTCACGGGTATAACCACGATTCATCATTTCTAAAATACGTGAGTTCCCTGATTGAACTGGTAAATGAATATAATTGCAAATATTTTCATATTTATTAACCACATGCAAAACATCATCACTCATATCTTTCGGATGTGATGTGCTGAAACGAACCCGCAGATCAGGATGTATCATCGCTACTTTTTCCATTAGCTGTGCAAACGTAGTAGCGCTTTGTAATTCTTCAGTAGTAATGTTTTCTTTTTTTAATCCACCACCACTCCATAAGTACGAATCAACATTTTGTCCGAGTAGTGTAACTTCTTTATATCCATCATTGAATAGATCCTGCGCCTCTTTCAAAATTGTTTCGGGATCGCGGCTTCTCTCACGGCCTCTTGTAAACGGTACCACACAAAAAGCACACATATTATCACAACCTCGTGTAATGCTTATGAATGCTGTAATTCCGTTTGAATCCAAACGCACTGGAGCAATGTCCGCATACGTTTCTTCTTTCGAAAGTAGTACATTCACAGCTTTTTGTCCGGTTTCAGCAATCTCAATTAACTCAGGTAAACTTCGATAAGCATCTGGTCCTACCACAATATCCACTAACTTCTCTTCTTCTAAAAATTTTGATTTTAAACGTTCTGCCATACAGCCCAATACACCAATAATTAGATCAGGATTGGTTTTCTTAACTTTTTTAAAATCGGTCAATCGTTTACGCACACGTTGTTCAGCGCCTTCACGAATAGCGCAGGTATTCACAAAAATTACATCCGCTTCAGTAAAATCTTTGGTAGTTGTAAACCCTAGATCATGCAATATAGATGCAACAATTTCACTGTCCGAAAAATTCATCGCGCAACCATAACTTTCCAAAAATAATTTTTTACCATTTGGAAGTATTGGTTTTTCAATCAAAAGCGCTTCTCCTTGTTTACTTTCATCAATTATTTTATTCTCGCTCATTTTTTATTTTATATTTGCCCCCGTTTTAATCAGAAAAAAATCGGGTTGCAAAGATAACACAAAATTTTCGGGTGACAAAATGTCGTGTTTTGCCTTCTGGTAATTTTTTTTTAATCTTCTATATATATTTATATATATAGTAAATGACATTTCCAAATCTTATTTGCAAATGTCAATTTGGATTTGTTTTCTTTGCACTTTCAAAATTTTTTGGACTAACAAAAACTTTTGACTTTTTAAATACAACTTTTAACTTAATTTAAGTATGAGCAGCAATTTAGTGATAGTGGAGTCCCCTGCAAAGGCGAAAACAATTGAAGGGTTTTTAGGGGAAGGTTTTACTGTAAAATCAAGCTATGGTCACGTTCGTGACCTTGCCAAAAAAGGATTTGGAGTGGATATTGAAAATAATTTCGCACCTAATTATGAAATTTCGCCCGATAAGGTCAAAGTGGTTGCAGAATTAAAAAAATTAGCAAAAGGAGCCAATACGGTTTGGTTAGCAACCGATGAGGATCGTGAGGGAGAGGCTATTTCATGGCATTTATTTGAATCATTGAATTTAGATGAGAAAAAAACAAAACGTATTGTTTTTCATGAGATCACCAAAACAGCAATCAAAAATGCAATTGCAAATCCCCGCACTATTGATAAGCATTTGGTGGATGCACAGCAGGCTCGAAGAATTTTAGACCGTTTGGTTGGTTTCGAACTTTCGCCTGTATTATGGAAAAAAATTCGTCCATCATTGTCTGCTGGCCGTGTTCAGTCTGTTGCCGTGCGTTTGATCGTGGATCGTGAAAGGGATATAATGGGTTTTAAAAGTACATCTTCTTATAAAGTAACAGCTAATTTTGTTTCTGGTAATTCACTTGTAAAGGCGGAATTAGGAACTAAATTTAAAACCTTGGATGAAGCTCGTGCTTTTTTGAAAAAATGTTCAATTGCTGATTTTATTATCGATAGCGTTGAAACAAAACCTTCAAAAAAATCCCCTTCTGCACCATTTACTACTTCAACCTTACAACAGGAAGCAAGTCGTAAGCTTGGTTTTTCGGTTGCTCAAACAATGGTTGTTGCACAGCGATTATATGAAAGCGGAAATATTACGTACATGAGAACCGATTCCGTGAATCTTTCTGATACCGCCATTAATCAGGCAAAAGAAGCGATCACAGGAAATTATGGAGCAAAGTATCTCAATGTTCGCCAATACAAAACTAAAGCAAAAGGCGCACAGGAGGCTCACGAAGCCATCCGTCCGACTTATATTGACAAACCAACCATTACAGCCGACTCAGCTGATAAACGTTTATACGAATTAATTTGGAAACGTACAATTGCTTCACAAATGAGCGATGCAGAGTTAGAAAAAACTACTGCTGTTATTGCTGTTTCGGGTGCTACCGAAAAATTTGTTGCACAAGGTGAGGTATTGAAGTTTGATGGTTTCCTGAAAATATACATGGAAGGCACGGATGATGAAGATGAGGAAAATCAAGAAGGTATGCTGCCTCCAATGAAGGTGGGTGAAAAGCTAAATGCAAATGAGATCATAGCTATGGAACGCTACACACATCACTCCGCACGTTATACCGAGGCCAGTTTAGTTAAAAAAATGGAGGAGCTTGGTATTGGTCGTCCATCCACATACGCACCTACAAT
>JAIOQD010000277.1 GCA_021413595.1 Bacteroidota bacterium
AAGGATAAATGATTTTTTTTCCATGTAGTTCATTACATCTACTATCTTATCCTCTCCAAGGTATGCATTCATGAACCCTGGTTCAAATTCCAGCACAAGCATTTTATTTTGAATATCTTCAGTTAATGATTTATAAAGCCTAAGATCCGTTCCTTGCGAATCGGTCTTAAACCAATCAATACCACTGATTTTTAGCTGAGCCAACACGTTTTTCAGTTCAATCACATCTATCTCCAATGTTTCTTTAATCTCGAATTTGTCTGAAAAATTAAATTCTTTTATAGATTCAGTATCTGGCGGTAACAAACTAGAACAATAGGGGTTCTTGGTTAAATAAAAATTTTGTTTGGCTTTATCAGAGGAGGCAACTACGATTTTATTAAAAACGAATTGTTTTAAAAATATCGATTCCTTATTTTCAATATAATCAAATTCTCTTTTATCAGCATCAAATGCAATACAAATTGAAAATGGAGCTATTTGTTTCCAAATGGAATTAAGTTTTCCGGATGCTCCTATATCAATAAGCACAGGTGGATTAGAGATTATCTCTTTATGTAAAGCTATTCTTTTTATAATAGTTGCTAATCTCATTCTGTTTTTTTGTTTTCTTTTGAGAGTAGAAATTTTGATAATTTCAAGTCAACTACAAAACTATAAAAGTTTAGGCACAAATTGCAGATGAGTCTTGGTTATTGTGAAAAAACAATTGATTCAAAAGGATGCATTTCCTTACGGTGTTTTTTAATAGTTCAGTTAGTATTGGTTTAGCTAATTATTGGAAATTGCTGCAGGTATCGTAGTAACTTATAAAAGTTCAATTTTATAGGGATATTCAGCCGTTTTTACACTTTATAGCTGTAATAATTTGTAATTAAAATTTTTTAAATTTTTTTGTAAAAAATACAAGTTTTAATAGTCTTGAATTCTACCTGACCATATTGTGCAAAAAAATGTACGTTAAGAGTATTCACAGTTGATTTCTTGAGTAAACATTGAAATATTTGATATCTTTGCTCACAAATGCCGACTTTAGAAAAAGTATATAAAAATTCAGAGCTATTTATTAATCAATGCCTAAATACAGGCATTTCATTAATCAAAATTTTGTTGCGTTCTAAATTTGGCTCTAAATTACCTGTGGAAATTGACGATACCTGCATTATTTTAGGAAATGGTCCTTCCTTAAAACAATCATTGCAGAAATATCCCGATATTTTCAAGAAATATCCGTTGATATGCGTAAATAGTTTTTCAATCACAGAAGATTACATCCGCTTAAAACCAGCGTATTATGTATTGCTTGATCCCGGGTGGTGGTTAAGTAAAAATGAATGGGAATCAAAAGTAATAGAAACCATTAAAACGAATACGAGTTGGAAGATGACTTTGTTTGTACCATTTGGTGCTAAATATTCAAAGAAAATTACAGAATTAGAAAAACAAAATTCGAATATTACAGTTCATTATTTTAATTACACTGTATTTAAGGGGTTCAAAGGTATTGCACACTTTTTGTTTAAAAAGGATTTAGCAATGCCTCAGTGCCAAAATGTATTGGTAGCTTCGATATTTTTGAGTATAAATTTGAAATTTAAAAATGTATACTTACTCGGTTCGGATCATACATGGCATGAGCATTTATATGTTAATGAAGAAAATATACTTTGTGCCAAACATGTTCATTTTTATGAAAATGAAGAGGAGATAGCTTATGTCCCATTTTATAAAGGAGCTCACACAAAAGAGGTATTTAAAGTGCACGAAATATTTACATCTTTAGGAAAGGTGTTTTTGGGATATGAAATATTACAAAAATATGCACAATATTGTAAGGTTAACATCTACAATGCAACTGAGATTTCATTTATTGATTCATTTGAACGTAAAAAATTGACTTGATGAAAGATTTTTTTACACTTAAATACTTTAGTGTTGTTGGTGGAATTCCTGCAATGCTCTTTTTTTATTAAAACCTTTTGTTTATTTCATAAACTGCTATTTTAGAGTTTATTAAAAAGAAATCAAATGCTAAATTTAAACGGAAAATCAATTTTAATTACTGGTGGTACTGGCTCACTTGGAAGACATCTGACTAAAAATATATTATCAAAATTCCCTCAGATAAGCCGTTTGGTCATTTTTTCGAGAGATGAGCAAAAACAATTTGAGATGGCTCAGGAATATCCCAAAAGTAAATACCCTGCAATACGTTATTTTATTGGTGATATACGTGACGTTGATAGATTAAAGAAAGCCTTTAAAGAGATAGATTATGTTATACATGCTGCCGCAATGAAGCATGTTCCTATTGCTGAATATAATCCGATGGAATGCGTTAAAACAAATGTGCTGGGGGCTGAAAATGTTATAAATGCAGCTTTAGAAACTGATGTGAAAAATGTGGTTGCATTATCTACCGATAAAGCAGCCGCCCCGATAAATCTTTACGGTGCTACCAAATTATGTTCCGATAAATTATTTGTTGCGGCAAATAATATCAAAGGCAAGCAAAATATTAAATTTTCGGTGGTCCGTTACGGAAATGTAATGGGATCAACAGGGTCGGTTATTCCGTTTTTTATTAAAAAGAAAGAGGAAGGCCTTATACCTATTACCGATCCTAGCATGACTCGTTTTAATATTTCCCTTCAAGAAGGTGTGGATATGATACTTCATGCAATGGAAACAGCTTGGGGGGGCGAAATATTTGTTCCGAAGATTCCTTCCTATAAAATTACAGATATTGCCACAGCCATTGCTCCTGGGTGCAAACAAGAAATTGTTGGAATTCGTCCTGGAGAAAAAATTCATGAAGAGATGATCACTTCTTCCGATTCCTTTTCAACTTATGATCTGGGGAAATATTATGCAATTTTGCCGCAAGTGACAAATTTTAATTTACAAGATTATATAAATCATTTTAATGCCGAACTAGTACCTAGGGGATTTCAGTATAATTCTGGAGAAAACAAAGAATGGGTTGGAGTGGAAGAAATTCGGAAATTGATCAAAGAAAATGTGGATCCAACATTTAAAGCATAATTTTTGTGATTTTTCAATAATAGAATCATTGCAAATTATAAGAATTGTTTTTAAATTTGACATACTAACAATTTATTAGAAAACAATAAACACAATCCTTTCAGTTGACAACCCTTCCCCATATCGGTATTATCACGCAGGCTCGAATGACTAGCACTCGTTTGCCCGGGAAAATTTTCAAAAAAGTTAAGGGTAAAACTTTGCTACAGTACCACATAGAGCGGTTAAAGGAAACAGGTTTGGATATTGCAATTGCTACAACAACAAATACTACGGATGATTGTGTTGTTGATTTCGCACAAAAAATAAATGTAAAATCATATCGTGGAAGCGAAGAGAATGTGTTAAGTCGCTATTATGAAACAGCAAAAATGTATGGTTTTGAGATTATTATTCGTGTTACCTCTGATTGTCCATTAATAGATCCCCATTTGATCCGAAACAGTGTTGAAAAATATTTGAAGCTTAACAATCCGAACTTATATCTGAGCATTGGAATAGAAAGGACTTTTGCGAGAGGTTTTGATTTGGAAATTTTTTCTTTTAAATTGCTGGAGGAAGCTTTTTTAAATGCAACGGATGATTCTGATCTAGAACACGTTACTCCTTACATTTGGAAAAATCGTTCCGGGAAAGTTGAATTTTACAGTATAAAACAAACTGCCGATAATGGCGGATTGCGCATCACTGTTGACACAGAGGAAGATTTTGAATTGATCAAAACGCTGATTGAAAAGTTCAATGCAGATAAATTACCTTATAATGAGATTGAAAAGGTACTAAATCAGCACCCTGAATTGGTTGCTATTAATGCTCACATTGAGCAGAAAAAAGTTTAAATTAAGGGGTGGGTATTGAAAGGCTGTATTAAAAAAATAATCAAATACCCATTACAATGCAATTCTGAATTAAATCAAAGAAGGTCTTTGAAAATACTCAAACTTATTCTTAAAATGTTCAATCTGTTTAAGACTATTTTTAATCCGAATAAAATTAAAAACAAATCAATCATTTAATATGACCCCATTATTTCCCAATAATAAACCCTTGTTCATTGCTGAGATTTCATCTAATCATAATGGAGATATGTTTCGCTGTAAAGAAATGATAGATGCAACGGCAGAAGCGGGCTGTGATGGCGTTAAATTTCAATTGTTTAAAATCAGAGAACTTTTCTCTGAAGAAGCTATATTAAAAAACCGCAAATTACTTGATCGAATTCAATGGGAATTAAGTGAAGAGTTTATTCCTGAATTGGCTGAATATTCAAGAAAAAAAAATTTGTTATTCTCCTGTACGCCTTTTTATTTGAAAGCGGTGGATGTGTTAACTCCTTATGTTGATTTTTTTAAAATTGCTTCCTATGAACTTCTCTGGAAAGATCTTTTTTTAGCTTGTGCAAATACAGGCAAACCATTGGTTTTTTCTATAGGAATGAGCACAGAAAATGAAGTTCGCTCCATTTTAGATACACTTGCACATACCCCCGTTAAAGAAATTCTGATTTTGCACTGTAATAGCTCGTACCCAACACCTCTCACTGATGTTAACCTATCAGTAATAAATACTTTAAGAAGCAAATTTTCAAATTATTTGGAAGGGAAAAAAATTGAATTCGGTTGGTCTGATCACACCGTAAATTCATCCGTTATGTTAGCCTCGGTTCTTAAATATAATTCTAAAATGATCGAGTTTCATATTGATCTTGAAGGAAAAGGCTTTGAATTTGAAAGTGGTCATTGCTGGTTACCTCATCAGATTAAAAGCGTGATCGATGTTTTGAAAGAAACCAATGCTGCCGATGGCGATCCTGAAATTAAGCCATCTCCCTCAGAGCTTTTAGAAAGGGAATGGAGAGCTGACCCTTCAGA
>JAIOQD010000278.1 GCA_021413595.1 Bacteroidota bacterium
GGGATGGGAGCAATTTGTACCTTTTATTGTTACTGTGGTTGCAATACAGTTTTCTGGTCTGTTAAAAGGTATTGCTGGAGGAATGATAGTAGCGGCATTTATTATTTTACGCAATAATTTTAAACTGGCCTATTTTTATCACAAAGAAGAAAAAGATGGAGTAGATAAAATAATAATTCAATTAGCGGAAGATGTATCATTTCTTAATAAAGGAAGCATAGCACTCACACTTGATGAATTTCCTGAAGGCTCCCATGTTATAATTGATGGAAGTAAATCTCGCAATATAGACATGGATGTACTTGAAATTATTCATGATTTCAAAAACAATACCGCAGTATTAAAAAAAATAAATATAGACCTAAAGAATATCCCTGATTTTAATGGGGTATCGGGTCATTAAAAAATATAAAAAAATGGAAAAATCATATCTCAAATTACTTGAAAATAATAAAACCTGGGCAGCATTACAAAAAAACAATGACCCTGAATTTTTTATCGAATTAACTAAAGGACAAACTCCAGATTATTTATGGATCGGATGTTCTGATAGCCGTGTTCCTGCAAATCAAATAACCGGAACCAAACCGGGTGAAATGTTTGTTCACAGAAATATTGCCAATATGGTGGTGCATTCAGACATGAATTTGTTAAGTGTTTTATCATACGCTGTTGATGTGCTGAAAGTTAAGCACATTATTGTATGTGGGCATTATGGCTGTGGCGGTATTCTTGCCGCTATGGGTAACAAACAATATGGTTTGATTGATAATTGGTTGCGACATATAAAAGACGTTTACATATACCATCACGCAGAACTAGATAACATTAAGGATAAGGAAAAGAGGGTAAGGAGATTTGTAGAGCTAAACATAGTAGAACAAGTGCATGATTTAGGTAAAACATCAATAGTGCAGAATGCATGGAAAAGTGAACAACCGCTGCACATTCATGGTTGGGTGTATGATACTGCGGATGGGGAAATTATAGATTTGGGTGTAACATTCACTTGCACAAAGGATTTGCATTCGGTTTATCATCTTGAAAATGAAGATTGATAGATGATCCGGTTCAACTATTTATTAGTCTATTTCAAGCAAAGAATAATTTAATAATGGATAAAAAATATATCATGGTTGAATCAAACCCTGTTTATGGGCTTTCGAATGTACCATTTGACGAAAAGCATGTTTTACATGAGTTGAAGCATTATTTGCCTTCTCAAACTCCATTAAAGGACTTTATTCATCATAATTCGTTGCATGCATTTCAAAATTTGAAATTTTATGAGGCTATTTTTAAAGCTTCGAAAATATTTGGATACCAAGTTACATTGCAACTGAATGAATACAGGGAGCTTTATAAAATCGGACGTATAAAGGATAGTATTCTTGACAGAATTATTGCCGAAAATAAAGGACGTGAAAATTTATTAAAGTGGAAAGGTAATTTACTTTCTAAAGAATATGAAGCTTCAAATACTTCAAGGATAGGACTTTTGAGAGGTAATTGGAAAAGCAGATATAAAATAGATTTGGATTCGTATGTTCATCCTTTGCTTTTCAGAATTCTTAGCAGTTATTTGGACCAGGGAATTTCTATCTGGAATTTCTCTATGGCAACTGAAGGTTTTCTTTCTTCAATAAAAGAATTGGAAAAAAATAGTTTTACCAGTTTTTTTAAAACAACAAGCGCTAAACAACTTTTATTAAATGGAAATTGTGAAATAAAAGATTTGCTGAAAATTGTTGTTGGTGATGAAGCCTATTATGAGCAATACTTATTTGATCAACAATTTAGTCATCAAGGTTGGTCCGGCATGGTTTCAGCAATTGAAGATCAGCCTCAGTCTTTGCTTGATCAAAAACAAATATCACTACATGATTTAATTGTGTTTGAATTATTGTTAGAAATTGATGCACTGAATTTTCAATTTGGAAAAAAATGGAAACCATTATCTGCCCGAGTAAACAGTAAACCAATTGATCTTTTTTCTGATGTTCCTTCAACAGAATTAAATGAAGTTTTTACAATTTTACAAGAGGCATTTGAATGGAGCTACTATGATGAGGTACTTGCAGGAATTTCTATAGAAAAAAAGAGAAAGCATTCAGAACCAATCAATAAAAGTTTCCAGGCAATGTTTTGTATTGATGAACGTGAATGCTCATTACGCAGGCATATTGAAAAAACAGATCCTAATTGTGAAACTTTTGGAACACCTGGTTTTTTTGCTGTGGAGTTTTACTTTCAACCAGAAAATGGTAAATTTTATGATAAGCTTTGTCCCGCTCCGGTAACTCCCAACTATTTAATAAAAGAATTTAATGTTAAAGAAAAAAGAGAACATGAGTTATTGTACACTAATAAAACACATACTTTTTTTCTGGGTACTTTGATTTCATTAACGCTTGGTTTTTGGGCAGGAATTCGGTTGTTCATGAATGTTTTTCGCCCTAAAATGAGTCCTGCTATATCTAATGCATTTATGCATATGACCAAAGATTCTCAACTTATTGTTGAAAACAAAGCATCATGGTGCTCATGATTGTGGTGCATGTAGCGGAAGGCCAGGTTCAGTGAATGCAAAAGTGTTTTCCTTTATGGCCAATCATCTTAAGGTAAGAGAATTACTAAAAGCAAGAGGTATTCATATTCCTGCCGAAATACAATTTGTTGGATGTTTACATGATACTGCAGCAGATGAAATTCAGTTTTATGATGAACAAGTACTCATCCAAAAAAATGCAGAAGAACATAAAAAAAATAAAATCGTTTTTGAAACCGCGTTAGATTTAAATGCAAAGGAAAGATCAAGAAGATTTGCATCTATAAATACAAAAAACACATTGCAGAAAGTCCGTAAAGAAATTAAGGACAGATCAGTTTCATTATTCGAGCCACGGCCTGAGTTGGGACATGGAACCAATACTTTGTGTATTGTGGGTAGCAGAAATTTAACAAAAGGTTTGTTTTTGGACAGAAGAGCTTTTATGAATTCGTATGACTACAAAACGGATCTGGATGGACAGCTTTTGTCAGGGATTATGAAACCACTTGGGCCTGTATGTGGCGGAATCAATCTCGAATATTATTTTTCAAGAGTTGATAACCATAAGTTCGGAGCAGGAACCAAACTCCCTCATAATGTAATGGGACTAATAGGTGTGGCCAACAGTTGTGATGGAGACTTAAGACCAGGTCTTCCTGTTCAAATGATAGAAGTGCATGACCCTGTTCGTTTGTTGATTATTGTCGAACATTTTCCAGAAGTTGTGTTAAAAACAATAAAGGCAGTTCCAGAAATGTATGAGTGGTTTATAAATGATTGGGTTCATTTGGTTATTGTAAATCCGGAAACAGCTAAATTTTATTATTTTAAAGATGGTGCCTTTGCAGAGTATATCCCAATTACAAAAGGAATAAATGCTATTGAAGATTTTAATGCTTTTATAGAATCAGCTATGGGGATGGAAACAAACTATATAGTAGATGCTACACAGGAAAATTTGCAAGTATATACACATAATTAAAACTTTCTCATGTCACAATTATTGCAACTTTTTATCTGGATCCCTTTTTTCGGATTTATAATCAGCATGTTGATTCCCCGTAAAAAGGAATCCGTTATTTCCAGTATTGCTATTTCTACAATTGGAATACATTTAATTGGTATTCTAATTCTTGTGGCAATATGGCTAATGAATGATTCCCCAACCTTGGATATAAAACACATCGTACTTTTTGAAACGGAAGATATTGAAATTTTTATTGATTTTTTTTTCGATAAAATTACTGCCGTATTTACTGTTGTTGGTTCAGTACTGACTTTTTTAATTACTGTTTTTAGTCGTTATTATCTTCATCGTGAAGAAGGATTTAAACGATTTTTTACAACTATTCTTCTCTTTTTTTTAGGTTACAATCTTGTGATTTTTTCAGGAAATTTTGAAACACTATTTATTGGCTGGGAAATACTAGGTATTTGCTCTTTTTTACTGATTGCTTTTTATAGAGATCGGTATTTGCCGGTAAAAAATGGTTTAAAGGTACTTTCGATTTAC
>JAIOQD010000279.1 GCA_021413595.1 Bacteroidota bacterium
CCACCTTCAAAACTAACGTCAACTATAGGACCAATTATTTGTGCGATTTTACCAGTTTGTTCTGACATTTTATATAGATGTAAATGTTAATTTTTAAAAACCGATGCGAAATTAGTATATTTTATTCAGCTAAAAAAGCGATTTTTAGTATTTTTATAATTAATTTTGAAAATGATTACATCAATTACAAACGATTCACAGATGGATAAATATGAGAAAGATTTATTGACAGAAAAAATTATTGGTTATTGTTTTTAAGATATATAATGAATTGGGGCCAGATTTTCTCAAAAAAAATGTATCATAATGCGCTGATAGTGCTTTTGAAAGAAGAAAATGTAAATTTTGATACTAAAAAAGAGTTTGATGGATTTTTCAGTAAAAAGAAAGTAGGCAAATTTAGATGTGATTTACTGATTGAAAACAAATTAACTGTTGAATTAAAATCAGTAGAAGGGTATATACCCAAAGCATTTACATCTCAATTGTTATCTTATTTAAAAGCCACAACTATCAAAACCCGTTTATTGATTAATTTTGGAAATAAATAGCTGTGATGTAAAACGCTTATCGGTTTAATCATTATAATCAGTGCAGTTATTCATGTAATCGGTGTAATCAATTTATAAATCAGTGTAATCATTTTAAGATGAAAGTTTATACCAATATTGAAGATTTTAAAGATGTAAAAAACCCTGTGGTGACTCCCGGAACCTTTGATGGGGTACATTTGGGACATCAAAAAATCATTACCAGGTTAAAAGAAGCCGCAAAGGAAAGTGACGGAGAAACTGTATTGCTTACATTTTACCCACATCCCAGAATGGTATTGTTCCCTGACGACAATGAACTAAAATTACTTAATAGCCAGCAGGAAAAAATTGAATTACTCGAAAAATATGGTGTTGACCATTTAATAATTTATCCTTTTACCAAGGAGTTTTCAAGGTTAACATCAGTGGAATTTGTGCGAAACATTTTGGTGAATAAAATAAAAACAAAACACCTAATCATTGGTTATAATCATCATTTCGGACGTAATCGCGAAGGTTCTTTTGAACATTTAAAAGAGTATGGACCTTTGTATGGCTTTGATGTTGAAGAAATCCCAGCAAAGGATATTGAACATATTGAAATAAGCTCCACAAAAATCCGAAAAGCACTACAAACAGGAGATATTAAAGCTGCTACTGCCTTTTTAGGACATTTTTATTCGTTAAGTGGTATAGTTATTGAAGGCTTAAAACTAGGGCGAACAATAGGCTATCCAACTGCAAATATTGTAGTAGAAGATAAATACAAATTAATACCTGCCGATGGTGTATATGCTGTAAAAATAAAGCAAGATAGTATAATTTATGGCGGGATGTTGAGTATTGGAAATAATCCAACTGTAGAAGGAAAATGCAGAAGTATTGAAGTTAATATTTTTGATTTTGATAAATCAATTTATGGCCAAAAAGTAACCATTTATTTTGTTGAACGATTACGTGATGAAGTAAAATTCAGTAACTTAGAGGAACTAAAAAAGCAATTAGTGAAGGATAAAGTTAATGCTATGAAGTTATTAACTGAAGTTTCCGACTTTATTGCTGTTAAATAGAATTTAGGGCAGTTTTATTAAAAAAATAAAAATCATTTGGCATGCCTTTTTTTGAAAAAAAGGGGGTGGGCTTGGAGTTTATTCTTCAGAGAAGAATGTATCCAGAGCGAAGTGGAAGGATTCATTCTTTTCTAAAGAGAAAAGGATTTTCACTTCAATCCCTAACACAGCATTACCAAAAGTTTGAAATATATAGTCAAAACATATTTACAAATAACGAATTTATAAGTGAATCTGTTTATAGTAATGCTTAACAAAATCCATTTGAAATCAACCAATAGATTTAGAAAAATCGTTAACGCTCTTACAGCTTTAGTAGTCTTTGTTTTGTTTTTACAAAAAACAAATGCACAGAGTCAATTGCTTGATTCACTATCGTTAGAGACTCTTACCGCTTTCACCAGTATTGAGGAAGCGATGAAGAATCCAGAACAAGTAATAAAATTAGAGCTAAGAAAAAAGCGTTTAAAAAAATTCCCACCCGAAATTTTAAAATTTATAAATCTACAATATCTTGATCTAAGTAAAAATGATATCGGAGAGCTTCCGGATGAAATAGGACAGCTAAAGAATTTACAATACCTTGCTATTTCAAGAAGTGGTTTACAGGAATTCCCAACACAAATTGGGGAACTAACAAATTTATATTATCTCGAAGCCAATAATAACGATTTAACCTCCTTACCTATTGAAATAGGTAAACTCGAAAAATTAAAAACCTTTGATCTCTGGAGCAATGATATTGATAAATTTCCCAATGAGATCAGAAATTTAAAAAACTTAAAATTGTTTGACCTGCGTGTGATAATGATTCCTGATGCAGAACAAGGCCGGGTTCAATCATTATTACCGCATACAAAAATATTTTTTTCACCATATTGTAAATGTGAGCAGTAAAGGGGAACTCGCAGATTTTCGCAAATATAAAACATAAAGTTCTGTAGAACGCTGCGAAAATATCTACGTAGACTCTTCGAGAAATAAACAACGAAAATAAAAATGAAATTTCATCTCAATTTCACCATACCTCCTTTTGAACCAAAAATTAATTATGCACACAAATTTTTATTTGTAGGCTCTTGTTTTACCGAAAACATTGGAGAAACAATGCAGCAGTATAAGTTCAATGTAAAAATTAATCCGAATGGTGTATTGTATAATCCAGCCAGTATGGCTGTTGCTTTGCGCAGATATATCGACAATAAAACGATAAGAGAAAATGAATTATTTTATGCAAATGAATGTTGGAATAGCTGGGAACATCACAGCCGCTTTTCAAAAACAGATAAACAAACCTGCTTAACAACAATTAACAACAGCATTTCATCCGCACATCATTTTATAAAAGAAACAGATTGGCTTTTCATCACCTTTGGATCTGCATTTATTTATAAGCGAAATGATACTGGCGAATTGGTTGGGAATTGTCATAAAGTGCCGCAAAAAGAATTTACAAAACAAATGTTAACTGTAAATGAAATTATAGATGACTATAAAATCCTGATCCAGCAATTAAAAACCTTAAATAATAATTTAAAAATTATTTTTACAATAAGTCCTGTGCGGCACATACGCGAAGGTATAATTGAGAATAATCGAAGTAAAGCCCGTTTGATAGAAGCTGTTCATGAACTGGTAAAACAAAACGATAATTTATTTTATTTTCCTGCTTATGAACTGGTGATAGATGATCTACGTGATTATCGTTTTTATAATTCTGATCTTGTTCATCCAAATGAACAAGCCATCAACTATGTTTTTGAAAAACTGATGAACACTATTTTTGATGACAAAACAAAAGAACTATTCGAAAAAATAAAAGATATCGTTACTGCAAAACAACACCGGCCTTTTAATAGTACTACTGAAGCATATTTAAAATTCAAGACGGCATATACGGAACGGTGCAACCAAATCAAAAAGGATAATCCGATTTTGGACTTAAAAAATGAGATTGCGTGGTTTGAAAAAGATTTCACAGAATAACATGATTAAAGGAACTTTAAAGAAAATAACTCAAACTGAAATTTATTAAAGCGTGACTTTTTTTAATATCGATACAGATAAAATAATTGAACAACTCACCTACAATGCCAAGGATCCGCTATTGTTTAATAGTGGATTCTTTCTGTTTTTCTTTTGTATATTTCTTTTAGGATACCAGTTTTTATACAAGCATAAATTAAGCAGGGTTATTTACTTTACTATTTTTTCGCTTTACTTTTTTTATAAAGCTTGCGGATTTTATTTTGGATTCATTTTATTATCGGCTATTATTGATTTTAATTTGGCCAATTGGATCTATTCCGCTAAAAGTAAGGCACAAAAAAATGGGATACTTATTTTCAGCATCATCATTAATTTAGGATTGTTATTCTATTTCAAATACACCAATTTCTTTATCGAGATCATAAATGATTTTAAATTAGGTGAAATAAAGCCACTGAACCTTATCCTTCCAATTGGTATTTCGTTTTATACGTTTGAAAATCTAAGTTATACCATTGATGTGTATCGTGGGAAATTCAAACCGGTTCAAAGTTTCTTAGATTATTGTTTCTTTCTCTCCTTTTTCCCAAAGCTCGTAATGGGGCCTATTGTAAGAGCTTCTGATTTTATTCCACAGATAAGGAAAGATATCTTTATTACAAAAGAAGATGTATCAAAAGGCTTGTATCTTATAGTGGGCGGACTTTTCAAGAAAGTTGTCATCTCAGATTACATCTATGTAAATTATGTTCAGTACATTTTTGATGATCCTTCGAGGCATTCGGGAATTGAGTGTTTACTGGGAGTGTATGGTTATGCAATGGTTATTTATTGTGATTTTTCCGGCTATTCTGATATGGCAATTGGTATGGCAAGATGGATGGGTTTTACACTAAATGAAAACTTTGATTCGCCTTACAAATCAAGCAGTATAACAGAATTCTGGAGGCGATGGCACATCTCTTTATCATCCTGGCTGAAAGATTATTTATACATTTCTCTTGGTGGAAATAAAGCAGGAAAGTTTCGACAATACATCAATTTGATGATAACAATGCTGTTGGGCGGTTTATGGCATGGCGCATCTTTTAATTTTATAATTTGGGGGGGCATGCATGGTCTGGCATTGGCTTTTGATAAATTACGAATGTCTTTGGTTTCCCGTTATAATTCCTTTCATGAAGTAACCTTCGGACGGGTTTTAAGTTCCAAATTAGTTCGCATCCTGGGAGTGCTGCTCACCTTTCATTTTGTATGTTTCTGTTGGATTTTCTTTAAAGCATCTTCTCTTGAGGATGCAGGTATCATCATTACACAAATTTTCAGCAATTTTAATGCAGCTGCATTCGTTCCACTGTTATCC
>JAIOQD010000145.1 GCA_021413595.1 Bacteroidota bacterium
CCCTGATCGGAACCATTGAAATTGAACTTAGAAACATAAGCTCTGGAATTCAATGTTTGTCCACCAATTACAATATTTTCACTTCCGCCTGTCAATACTTCGTAAACAGTTTTATTAGGATCAATATCAGCATGAGATTGATCAACATAACCAATCTTCACTGTTGAACCAATTTTAAATTCACCGGTATCAGGATTTTCTTCCTTCATGATCATACGGAACAACGTAGTTTTACCGGCACCATTAGGCCCAATGATACCAACTATTCCGGCAGGAGGCAATTTAAAATTTAAATGCTCGTATAATAATTTATCACCGAATGCTTTTGATACATCAATTGCTTCAATTACTTCGTTTCCTAAACGAGGACCATTTGGAATAAATAATTCTAACCTTTCTTCGGTTGCTTTAGAATCAGCACCAAGCATTTTTTCATAATTCTCTAAGCGCGCTTTTGATTTAGATTGTCGTCCTTTGGCGCCTTGACGCACCCAATCTAATTCTCGCAATAAAGTTTTTTGTCTCTTGCTTTCTGTTTTCTCCTCTTGTGCTAAACGTTTTTGTTTTTGTTCCAACCAATCAGAATAATTGCCTTTCCATGGAATACCTTCGCCACGGTCTAATTCCAGTATCCAGCCAGCTACGTTATCAAGAAAATAACGATCGTGAGTAACAGCAATAACAGTTCCTTTGTAATTTTTTAAATGTTGCTCCAACCAATCAACGGATTCAGCATCCAAATGGTTGGTAGGCTCATCTAATAATAAAATCTCAGGTTCCTGAATCAATAAGCGGCATAAGGCAACACGTCTGCGCTCACCACCCGATAAATTCAATACAGGAGTATCACTTTCCGGACAACGCAATGCTTCCATGGCCTGTTCCAAACGATTATCCAAATTCCACAGATCAAACTGATCTATCTGATCTTGTAATTTTGCCTGACGATTAATGAGTTTATCCATTTCATCTGCTGTCATTTCTTCAGCAAATTTGTTATTTACAGCTTCGTATTCATTCAAGATATCCATGTGCTCCTGAGCACCTTCACGAACGATCTCTATAACAGTTTTTGAATTATCTAACTGTGGTTCCTGCTCAAGCATCCCAATTTTATAGCCCGGAGAAAAATGTATTTCGCCTTGGTAATTTTTTTCAACTCCCGCAATAATCTTCATTAGGGTTGATTTACCGGAACCATTTAAACCTAAAATACCAATTTTAGCTCCGTAATAAAATGACAGGTAAATATCTTTCAAGATCGTTTTACCTGCGGGTAACGTGCGACTCACGTTTACCATCGAAAAAATAATTTGTCTGCCTTCTGACATTTTTTTATTTATTGATTATTTAATGTATTGACTAACCTTTTAAAATAGGAGATGTAAATATCGGAAATTAATTGGGAAAAATAAAGGAGTATTTTAAAGCTGAATGATTTTATTGAACGAATACATTATGTACATTCGTGCTTAAGCAAACGACAAAAAATGGAATTTATAGACGAAAAAATAGAAGCATACGCATTAGCACATTCACAGGCGGAATCTGATATATTAAAAAAACTTAACCGGGAAACTCATGCCAATGTGATGATGCCGCGTATGCTTTCCGGGCACCTGCAAGGTAACCTGTTGAACATGATAAGTAAGATGATCCAACCAAAACAAATTCTGGAGATTGGAACATATACAGGTTATTCGGGTATTTGCCTTGCACAGGGACTACAGGAGAATGGAAAATTACATACTATTGACATTAATGAGGAATTAGAACTTCTGGTTCGCAAGTTTTTGGAAGAGGCCGGATTAACCAATAAAATCAATTATTACATTGGTAATGCGTTGGATATTATACCAACTATCAAGGAAACATTTGATCTGGTTTTTATTGATGCGGACAAAAAAAATTATTCCGCATACTATGATCTGGTTTTTGAAAAAGTAAGAAGCGGAGGATATATTATTGCCGACAATGTGTTATGGAGTGGTAAAGTGCTGGGTGCTCCCGAAAAAATGGATGCAGATACGAAAGCAATCGATTCATTTAATAAAAAAATTCATAACGATAATCGTGTTGAACATATGCTGTTACCTATAAGAGATGGTTTGATGATCGTTAGAAAAAAATAAAACAGCGAAGATATATTTTATCGAATAACAAATACAAATATGATAATAGATTTAAGAAGCGATACTGTAACCAAGCCTACCAAAGGGATGCGAGATGCTATGTTCAATGCAGAGGTAGGGGATGATGTTTTTGGTGAAGAGCCAACAGTTAATGCGCTGGAAGAAAAAATCGCAAAATTATTTGGCAAAGAAGCAGCATTGTTTTGTCCCTCAGGAACAATGACCAATCAAATTGCTATTAAAATACATACGCAGCCCGGTGATGAAGTATTGTGCGATGCAACAGCACATATTTATAATTATGAAGGAGGAGGAATTTCGCTTAATTCCGGTGCGCAAGCAAAATTATTACAAGGCGAACGAGGACAAATTTCTGCACAACAGGTTGCAGAAAATATAAATCCGAATTTTGACTGGCTAACACGCACAAGTCTCGTATGCATTGAAAACACTGCCAACAAAGCGGGCGGGAGTTATTATTCCTTTAAACAAATGCAAGAACTTGCAATTGAGTGCAAAAAAAACAAATTAAATTATCACTTGGATGGTGCGCGGATTTTTAATGCTATTATTGAAAACGATTACACTCCTTTAGATATTGGAAAATTATTCGACTCGATCTCTGTTTGTTTATCAAAAGGATTGGGTGCACCAGTTGGCTCTCTTTTATTGGGCGATAGAGAATTTATTCGCAAAGCACGAAGAGTACGTAAAGTTTTTGGTGGTGGTATGCGACAAGCGGGTTACCTTGCTGCTGCAGGTATTTATGCGTTGGATAATAATTTAATCCGTTTGAAAGAAGATCACAAACGAGCGAAACAATTGAGTACTGTAATTAATGGATTAGACTATATTGATACTGTATTACCGGTAGATACCAACATCATTATTTTTAATTTGAAAGAAAATGTAAAGCCGGATCAATTTCTGCAACAGTTAGCCTCAAACAATTTAAAGGCCACTAGCTTTGGTAAACAAGCAATTCGCTTTGTTACACATTTGGATTTTACTGATGAGATGCTGGAAAAAGTAGAGCGTATTTTGAAAAGTATTTAAAACCTGTTAAAATTTTGGTGAACTAATTAGAGATAAAAACTGAATTAAATGGGAATCACCCTAACAGATTTTCCTTTGAAGAACCTGCCAGGGTGCAAAAAGATTTCAATTATTTAGAATTATTTATATTCTTCCACATGAACACTCTTAACTGAGCGCCCCGATGGGTCAATCATATTTTTAAAAGACGCATCCCAAGCAAGTGCTTCAGGAGTACTACATGCTACTGAAGGAACCGAAGGCACACATAATGCAGCGGAATCCGATGGAAAATGTTCAGAGAAAATTGAACGATAATAATATTCTTCTTTCGACATTGGAGGATTAATAGGAAATCTGAATTTAGCATTCAATTGTTGTTCATCAGTTACCTTTGTTGCAACCAGTGCTTTTAAGGAATCGATCCAATTGTATCCAACACCATCCGAAAACTGTTCTTTTTGTCTCCATGCAACACTTGCCGGTAAATAGCTTTCAAAGGCTTTACGCAAAACCCATTTTTCCATTTTACCTTCTTTTGCCATTTTATCTTCAGGATTTAAACGCATCGCTATATCCATAAATTCTTTATCAAGAAAAGGCACACGACCTTCAACACCCCATGCAGCGAGTGCTTTATTGGCTCTTAAACAATCATACAAATGTAATTTGCTTAATTTCCTCACAGTTTCTTCATGAAAGGCTTTTGCATTTGGTGCTTTGTGGAAATATAAATAACCTCCGAAAAGTTCATCAGCACCTTCACCGGAAAGTACCATTTTTATTCCCATTGATTTAATTACCCTTGCCAACAGGTACATAGGTGTAGAAGCACGAATAGTGGTTACATCATACGTTTCTAAATGATAGATAACATCCGCGATCGCATCTAAGCCCTCCTGCACTGTAAAGTGAACTTCGTGATGAATGGTTCCAATATGTTCCGCTACTTTCTTAGCAGCGATAAGATCAGGGGAACCAATCAATCCAACAGCGAATGAATGCAACTGTGGCCACCAGGCATCCTGTGTATCACCGGATTCAATACGTTTGTTAGCATATTTTTTTGCAATTGCAGAAACGATGGAAGAATCCAAACCACCGGAAAGCAGCACACCATAAGGCACATCAGACATTAATTGTCTGTGAACAGCTGCCTCTAACTCAGTACGTATCAGATCAATATTTGTTTGATTGTTTTTTACTGCGTCAAATTCAACCCAGTCACGTTCATACCATTTTGTCATCTTTCCTACTTTGCTATCCCAGTAATGACCGGGAAGGAAGAGTTCAATTTTATTACAATAACCCTCTAATGCTTTTAATTCTGATGCAACATAAAAATTAATTCTTCTATAAATTTGGATCCTTTTTTGCGATACAAAGCCAAAATAACTTCGCAATCGGATTTAGTTTGAAATTCGTATTCACCCTCCAATTGCTTCCTTAATTCCTGATGATTGTAAATTTCACCGTTAACGGCCAATACCAATTTTTTATCTTTACTAAACAATGGTTGTCCTCCTGATTGTGGGTCAACGATAGCAAGCCGTTCATGTGCCAATATTGCTTTATCTCCACAGTAAATCCCTGACCAGTCCGGTCCGCGATGACGGATTTTTTTTGACATTTCAAGAACCTGTGTTCTCAACTCTTTAGAATCTACTTTCAGATCAAATACTCCAACAATTCCACACATAGTATTGCTTTTTAATTTACAGTTCAATTTATCGGATGCAAAGTTAAATAATAAACTCAAATAGTATCAAAAAAGTAATAAAACTAAATTATTTTTGCTAATTTCATAAAATAATAATTGATTTATTACATTTGTCATAAATTAAACAGCAATAAATGGCTCAAAATTTCCAAATTGATAAATTAGACAGGCAGATCCTCTCCATACTAATTAAAGATTCTACTATTCCTTATACAGAAATTGCAAAAGACCTCTTGATATCAGCGGGTACTGTGCATGTCCGAATGAAAAAACTCATTGAACAGGGTGTTGTAGTTGGTTCTCACCTAGAGATCAATCCAATCAAAGCCGGTTATGATATTTGTGCTTTCTTGGGGATATTTCTGGAAAAAGGTTCTGAATATCATGATTGTGTTTCACGCATGAAAAAAATTCCGGAGATAGTGGAATTACATTATACTACTGGTGTTTACAGTATGTTTGCTAAAATAATTTGTAAGGATACACAGCATTTACGGGAGGTATTAAATGAACATATTCAACCGATAAAAGGTGTTCAACGAACGGAAACGTTTATTTCGTTGGAAGAAAGTATTAAGCGTCAAGTGGTGATAAGAGAGAAAAAATCGAGGGTATAAATAGCCAAGCTGTGTTTGTTTAATATTTGCCGCTAGGCGCTAAGACTCTAAGAAAAAAGGTTCGCAAAAACTTTGCGCCTTCGCGTATTTGTGGTAAAAAAAAATCAAATCAACAAGTTTTTTAAGGCACTCACTTCATTCACAATGTAGGTAGGCTTTTCAAATTGTAATTCTTCCAGCGAACCATATCCATACGTAACAGAAATAGTATCAATACCAAAATGTTTAGCTCCTATGGTATCAAATTTTCTGTCACCTATCATTACCAGTTTTTCCAAATTTATGTTTGAATTTTGATCCACAATTTCCTGGATAATATCCTTTTTTTCTGTTCGTGTTCCATCTAAATTACTACCGATAATAGTTTTAAAATGGTGATGAATATTGAAGTGGTGCAAAATTTCTTCCGCAAAAACAGTAGGTTTTGAAGTAGCAACAAAAAGGGTTTTATTGTTTTTGTTTAGATGTTCCAATAGTTCGGTAATGCCATTGTATAGCAGATTTTCGAATTTACCTTTTAACGCGTAATATTCACGATACACAGCAACTGCTTCAAATGCCATTTCTTCTGTTACAAAAATTTCCTGAAATGATTTATGCAATGGCGGACCAATAAAATGAAGCAGTTCGTGGTTTTCTCTTTTTATACCATAACGATTTAAAGCAAATTGTATGGAATTAATAATTCCTTCTTGTGGATCGGTGAGTGTACCGTCCAGATCAAAAAGTATGTGGCTATATTGTTTCATATTGAAAACGATTATGAGATTTGTAAAAAGATTACACCGATTATCCATTACCAATTTCATTCCTCTTTGCGAAGATGTTAATTAACGATTGTGCCATTGTGTGTATAATTTCAGAAGCAAAGGTTATAAAATAAAAACAAATCTTTCATTTTTATTCTAATTTTGTTTCTTGAGGCAGAAAGTATTATAAGTATGTTCTTCTCTGAAGAATTGGCCTTTTGCCAAGAGGGATATTGTTAATCACCAGCATGGTCATTAATAAAAACAAGATCCTTCGCGAAAAGCTCTGGATGACACTGTGATTATAGAAAAAATGCAATTTTAAAATAGAATTTTAACACTTTATAAAATACAAAAAATGAAAATTACAATTGTAGGCTGTGGTAATATGGGATTAATCTATGCTCGTGCTTTCCTTAAATATAATATTGTTTCGAAAGAAAATTTATTACTTGCCGAAAAAAATGAGAACAGAAAACAGGAATTACTAAAACTCAATGTTGGTGAAGTAACTGTTGTGAACGACCCTAAAATTGCAGAAAGCGATATTATCATTATTGCTGTTAAGCCGCAAGATTTTGAGGATCTTGCAACGGAGTTAAAGCCAATTTTAAATTCAGCAAAATGTATTATTTCCATTATGGCAGGAATGAAATTAACAAGAATTGAGCAAGCTTTAAATAACTCTAATATTATACGTGCAATGCCTAATTCACCTGCTGAACTTGGGATGGGAATGACCGCATTTACCGCAAACAAAGCTGTTCCTATTGAACAAATCAGAAAAGCGGAGAATTTATTAGGAACAACCGGCAGATGTGTTTTTCTTGAAAATGAAGACCTGTTAGATGCTGTTACCGCATTGAGTGGAAGCGGACCTGCTTATTTCTTTTATGTTGTTAAACACATGATAGAAGCCGGAAAAGAAATGGGATTTGATGAAGCTACCTCTGCCATGTTTGTAAAACAAACCATGTTAGGTTCTTTTCATTTGATCAATAATGCTAACAAATCTTTAGACGAATTAATAAAAGCCGTGGCTTCAAAAGGAGGAACCACGGAAGCAGCACTTACTATTTTTAATGAGGCGCAAGTTGGAGAGAATATTCAGAAAGGTATTGTTAAGGCGAGAGATAGGAGTGTTGAGTTATCGGCATAAATGCAGGGTACCGAATGTTTAGATGTCCATTTCTGGCAATTGTTCTCCTAGTGGAGTATACAAATATTTTTCAAGTAATTTCTCAATGGCTGTCGCGGCTTCAATTAAAGTGTCCTCTTTATTGAACTCTTCATTGAATGTCGAAGTTAGGTGTGCTAGTTCTTTATCTCCTCGTAAATAAACTCCAGCAAGAGTTCTGTGAGATATTGTTGGAACATCAGCAGGTAAAAGTAAATGATCAAAAAACTGGTCAATCATAATATCGTCATCATTTCTTGGACCTGTTTTTCGAATATTCGGAGTCAACACAGGTTTACCATTTTCCAGTTTTCCTTTCAGACCAAGAAAATCCAAAATTAGACGAACTCCCATTAGATTGCTATCCTTAACGCAGCGATAGAAGTCCCCTTGATCTTGGTAGTTGTGTTGCTTTATTTTTCTTTCACGCAGAGTCCGAAGCAATGTGAGCCTATGTCGTAAATGTATATGAAGAAAATCGTTTTTCTTGTTTTGTGTAAGATCGACCATTACCATTATAAATTAAACTTCAATCAAAGGCATAACTTACTCCTTCTCCACCCAATCCCCATACTTCTTAATCAAATCAACCAAGGCATCCACAGCCTTTTCAGAACCAATATTCCGTTCTACCACTTCTCTTCCTTTGTATAAAGTTATTTTCCCAACACCTGTTCCTACATATCCATAATCGGCATCAGCCATCTCACCAGGGCCATTTACAATACATCCCATAATACCAATTTTAACTCCTTTTAGGTGGTCGGTGCGGTTACGGATCTTTGCGGTTGTTTCCTGCAGATCAAAAAGTGTTCTTCCACATGATGGACATGAAATATACTCTGTTTTGGAGATGCGGTTACGAGTAGCTTGTAATATTCCAAATGAAGTTGCATTTGCATTTTTTGGGGAAGTACAATTATTTTGTTCTCGATTGAGTTTATCCTGAGCGAAGTCGAAGGGCTCGAACTGACAAGCGTTTATCCAAATTCCATCACCAAATCCATCTAAAAATAAAGCTCCAATATCAGTTGATGAGTGCAGCTGAAATTTTTCTTCTGAAAGGTTAGAATAATTACGTTTTATAATAACAGGAACTTTACAATTGTTATTCATCAATTCAATGAACATTCTGCGTTGCTCTGCCATTCCGTGTTCATTGGATGTTTCAAAAACAAATACAACCGTATTATCAAATGGTTGAAATGTTGAACTGTTGAAATATTGGATCAAAAAATCGATATCAACACTTACAAAATTCAATTCTGTTGACTTTTTAACAGTTGTAAAAAATTCATTATCAGAAAACAATGGATAACACCTTGTCGTGTTCTCCAAATTTTGCCAAAACGCTGAATTGTATATCAATCCTAATGTTCCGGGTATCTGAAAATCTATTTTATTATCACCAACAAAAATATAATCACAAGCTTGATCTGTTAAATTCCACTTATCCAATGGTACAGAATAATTGTACCCAACAGCAAAAAAAGATGCCGGAGTGATGACTTGCTTTCCACTGAAATCGGCTATTACCCGAGGAACATTGTGTCCGCCCATATTTATAACTTCCAGAGTTTCTCTGCGTTTGTAATCGTAAGGTGAATAAGGTAGTTCGAAAGTTGGAAGTTGGAAAGTTGAAAGTTGGCCTGTATTTTCCTGAACTTTAAACTTTGAACTTTGAACTTCAGGGATGGCCTTGTGTGAAGCCCTGTTCGAATAACGTTCAACCAATGCCTTTGCCACCGGAATTTCAAATTCAGGATCTTCAGTTAATGAAACGCGAACAGTATCACCAATGCCATCTTCCAATAATGTACCAATTCCAACAGCGGATTTAATACGCCCGTCTTCACCCTCACCTGCTTCGGTAACACCAAGGTGTAAAGGATAACTCATACCGTATTGTTGCATCTTTTGAATCAACAAGCGATAGGCCTGAACCATCACTTGGGTATTGCTTGCTTTCATAGAAAGCACAATGTTGTAGTAATTATTGTCTTCACAGATACGTAAAAACTCCAGGGCGCTTTCGACCATACCAAGTGGAGTATCACCATACCTGCTCAAAATACGGTCGCTCAGGGAACCATGATTGGTTCCGATGCGCATTGCAGTTCCATATTCCTTACAAATTTTAACAAGTGGTGTAAATCGTTCGCGAATTCGCTCTAATTCTATTTCATAGGCGTTATCAGTATAATCAATGGATTCAAATTTTTTCTTGTCGGCATAATTACCCGGATTCACTCTTACTTTCTCTACGATGCGTGCTGCAAGTTCAGCAGCATTCGGGGTAAAATGGATGTCGGCAATTAATGGGGTAGTATAACCTCTTGCGCGCAATTCTTTTTTTATGTTCTCTAAATTTTTCGCCTCTTTAATGCTTGGTGCTGTAATTCGCACATATTCACAACCAGCATCAATCATCCTAATACTTTGCTCCACAGTAGCAATGGTGTCCATTGTGTCGGTGGTAGTCATCGATTGTATCCGAATAGGATTATCTCCACCCAAAGGCACATCACCAATCGTTACAACACGTGTTTTATATCTTGAAAATTTGGTAAGACTATTACAATATAATTGAGTTATCATGGTATAAAATTGAATCGTAAAGTTAAGATAAATGCAAAGGAAATGTTGAATGTTGAATGTTAAATTATCAATTATCTATGATAATCTTTATTTTCAAATTATGAAAAAACGCTCTAATAATGTGGTTAGTAAAGAAAAAAAATCAGCTCGTGCGATCTTCAATGGTTAGCCAAACGCTTAGCACAGGCTCACTCTAATTTAATCGTGCGTGAACAAATTGAACATTTCGAAATAGTTGCGATGGCTTCTTAAAAAAAATCAAGCTCCAAGGTAAACAGCGGCTACTTTTTATTGTTTTTTTAAATAATTTTTTAATATACCATTTCCAAAAACAGTAGCGAGTATAATTAAGGTCCCGATGTAAAAACCGGGAGTCATTGCCTCATCCTTTTCCCATATAAAATAAGCGATAATGATACCGTAAATAGTTTCCAGATTTATAGTCAGTGTCATCGTATAAGGACTTATTTTTTTCATTACATGAATGCTCGCAATAAATGGAAATGCAGTTCCAACAACCGAAAACAAAAGTAACCATAGCCAATCGGCAGTGCTTATTTCAAAAAAACTATGATCGAACTTCCCCGTTAACAATAAATAAACGGAAAGAGATAGAAACCCTCCACCCAATTCATATATAGTGATCACCGGTGAAGGGATACGTTTTACAAGCAAACTATTTATGACTGTAAAAAAAGAAGCGGTCAATGCGGCTAAAATACCAAAAATGATCCCGATTGCATATTGAGTTTCTACTTTAAATATAATTGCAATGGCACCAATAATAACCATTCCAAAAACTAATTCATATCGGATTATTTTACGATTATAAAAATAGGGTTCAATAATAGATGTAAATAAAGTACCGGTTGCAAAAGCAACCAATGCAACCGACACATTGGAAATTTTAATGGCATGGTAAAAACAAAACCAATGAAAGGCAATAACAGTACCTATTCCAACCAGTTTAAAAATATCAGCACGAGCAATTTTTATATTTTGTTTTATGATAAACAGATAGCCGGAAACTGCTATAACAGTCAATAACATTCGGAACCAAACTAGCTGAAAAGCCTGAACGGATATCAGTTTTCCGAGTATTGGCGACCAGCCCCAAATAAAAACAATGAAATGAAGTAAAAGAAGATTTTTATTTTTGAAAAGCATACAATTAATCTACGAAATAAATAAGCCACGAATTACTGTTCTACGAATTACGAGGTTTGTACGAATATACAAATCTGTATGTTGCAAAGTAACAAACACAAATTCGTAAATTCGTTTTTTTTATTCGTAATTCGTAAGAGTTTCGTAATTCGTGGCAACAAAAAGCAATTCCTTACTCAAATCGTTTCGATATCTTTTCTTCAACATAATCTCGAAGCACATCAATCTTAATAGTATCAACCACTTCAGAAGCAAATGCGTGCATCAATAATTTTTTAGCGCTTGTTTCACTCAAGCCACGGGCGCGAAGGTAAAATATTTTGTCCTCATCCAATTTACCGGTTGATGTACCATGTGAACATTTTACATCATCAGCATAAATTTCCAATTGTGGTTTTGTATTGATGGTACCATCATCGCTCAACAAAATGTTTTTATTGGATTGAAAGGCATTCGTTTTTTGAGCGTCTTTCCGAACAAATATTTTACCGTTGAAAGTAGCAGTAGATTTCCCGTCAATGATCCCTTTGTAGAGTTCATTGCTATTACATTTTGGCTTACGATGATCTACCAGGGTATGATTATCAACAATCTGATTCTCATTGGTTAAATACAATCCATTCAGGTTTGCTTCTATGCCTTCATCATCCAATACAATATTCAAATTGTTTCTTACCAATGAACCACTTAAAGTAAAAGTATGAGTAAAAAATACACTTTTTCCTTTTTGAATTATTTGTGTGGTATTAAGTAAATAACCGAAATTATTTTCATCCTGAATTTTATAATGATCCACGATTGCGCTTTCCTCTACCACTATCTCTGTTAATGCATTGTTGAACACTTTAGCTGTGGAATCAATTGTTTCATACGATTCAATAATTTTCACCTGAGCGTTTTGTTCAACAATAATTAAATTACGCGGATTAATAATTGACTTTTGATTTGCTATTGAAACATGAATAATATGAACGGGGGTTTCAATTATTGTATTTTTTTGAACATGAACAAAAACGCCATCTATCGCCATTGCAGTATTCAATGCAATAAAAGCATCAGCATTTATATCCGCATTTTGAGCATAATGTTTTTCAAAAACAGAAGAATGATCTTTTGAAGCCTTAGCAATACTGCAAATGGTTAAGCCCTTTGGCAGACCCTGTAATTTTGATAATCCTTCATTAAAAACGCCATTTTCAATAATGACCACATACGCATCTTTTAAAATTTCAAGCTGCTCAATTTGTTTGCGATCAAGTGTTTTATTTAATGCTAAAGAAAATTCGCCTTTAAGCACCAGATCTATGTTCAAATATTTATATTCTTCATGCTTACGACTGGGGATACCTTGCTTGTAAAAGCTATCCATAGCCTTTTCGCGAAGATCAGTATTTCCAAACAACAAATTTTTTGAGGATTCGAATTCAGAAATTAATTTGTCTTTTAATGTATTTTTTTGTGTA
>JAIOQD010000311.1 GCA_021413595.1 Bacteroidota bacterium
GTTTTATATCACTATACAAATATAATTATACAATTTGTATATTACAAAATGTATAATTATATTTGCATTAAAATCAATGTGTTATGAATCCATTTCTAATAAACAACTACTTATCACCTGACTATTTTTGTGATCGCGAATCCGAAACGAAAACGCTTCTTGATAACATTCACAACCAAAGCAATACGGTATTTTTCGCACAGCGAAGAGTGGGTAAAACAGCTTTAATACAACATGTTTTTTATCTTTTAAAGAAAAAAGAAATCACCTCTATCTATATTGATATTTATGCTACGCAAAATCTAAAAGATTTTACCAATCAACTGGCAAACAGTATATACAATATATTTCCAGAAAATAAAAGCATGAGTAAACGCTTTTGGGAAGCTATTAAATTATTACGGCCCATTATCAGCGTAGATGAAATATCAGGTACCCCGCAATTAAGCTTAGACATTACCCAAAACAAACAATTTGAAAAAACGATACCGCAATTATTGCATTTTTTAGACGTGCAAAATATAAAAACAGTTATCGCAATTGATGAATTCCAACAAATACTAAACTATCCTGAAAAAAATGTAGAAGCATTATTACGCACCTCCATTCAACAACTAAAAAACGTCCATTTTGTTTTTTGTGGAAGCAATCAAAAAATGATGCACCATATTTTTAACAGTGCTAAGCGTCCATTTTATGCAAGTACAAAAAATATAACTCTTCAAAAAATAGATAGTACCATTTATGCTCATTTTATTAAAGAACAATTTGAAAAACATAAATTCAAAATTAATACTAACGACATAGAATTAATACTTGAACTAAGCGATAGTCATACGTATTATACCCAACGCTTATGTCATGAAATTTTTGCAAACGGAATAAAAACCATAACAGCTGATAGCATTTTACAAACTATTAATCACATACTACTGGATAATGAAGGGGTTTATTTTCAGTACCGAAATTTAATAACTCCTGCGCAATGGAATTTACTAAAAGCAATTGCTATTGAGCATAAAATAGAGCAACCATATGCTCAAAAATTTATGTATAAACACAACCTTGGAACTTCCGCCAATGTAAAAAGAGGAATAGAGGCGCTAGTAGAAAAAGAAATGATCTATTACAATACAGGAGTAGCCAAACCATACTATGAAGTATATGATAAATTTTTAATGCGCTGGTTACAGTATAAATAGGACAATATACCTGTTGGAAATATATTGGCTAAGCGAAAATATTTTAGCCACGCATTGCACAGAAAAAAATTGTGAAATTCGTGGCCAATTGTTAATAACAATTCCTTAATTTTTATTTACTCAAAACCTTGAACTCTGTTCTCCTGTTCATTTGGCGGCCTTCATCGGTTTCGTTACTTGCAATTGGTTGTTCTTTACCATAACCAACGGAGGTTAGGCGATCTGCTGCGATGCCCACTTTTACGAGGTAATCAAGAATTGCTTTTGCACGACTTTCCGATAATTTCTGGTTGAATTCTGCTGATCCTTTTGAATCAGTGTAACCTGAAATTTCAATTTTTAAAGAAGGTACATCATTTAATAATTTTGTTAAACGCTCCAATTCATTAGTAGATTCAGGACGGATGGTGGATTTTCCATAATCAAAGAAAATGTTTTTCAAAATAATTTTGCTTCCTACTGCAACATTTTTCAATGCCACATCTTTCACAACTTCCTGAAATGCAGCAGTAATGGGAATATCAAAGTTCTCAGAATGAAACAAATAATTTTCTTTTTTTACTGCGATACCATAATTTTTTCCGGCTGGTAAAGAAACTAAATAGTTACCTGAAGCACTATTAGAAGTAAAACTAGCGATCACTTCGTTCTTTTGATTATCAACAATCTCAATGGTTGCCTCCAATGGTTTTTGTGTTAAGGCATCAGTAATCACACCTTTTAAAATGGTTAATTGTGCTTCTTTAATTATAATGGTAGGGGCAATCACTGTTTCTTTAACCGGTGCGGCAAGACTGGCAAGTAAGTTATCCTCATTGTTTAAGATCATCGGTTTTTCCGGACCCAGAAAAGTGATTATATAA
>JAIOQD010000312.1 GCA_021413595.1 Bacteroidota bacterium
TTAAATAAATTAAAAGTGCCGATCCTCACCTAAAATTTCGGAGCCGATGATATCAGAAGGCATCAGATCGGGAGTGAACTGAATACGGTTGTAAGTCAGTCCTAATGTATCGGAAATCGTATTTACCAATAAAGTTTTAGCCAATCCCGGAACACCAATAAGTAAACAATGTCCGCGGCTAAAAATAGAGATCAATACATCTTTTACAACTTCATCCTGCCCAATAATTACTTTACCAATTTCAGCGTTTAACACTTTGTATTTAGCTACAAAGGCATCTACGGCTTCTACGTCTGTTTTATACATATACTACGATTTTTTACGAATTACGAATAAAAAAACTCCCTCCTGTTAACACCATCTACCGCTCCCCCTTCGCTTTCGCACTTATATTCATGCAGGGAAGAGTATTGCCTAAGCAAAATTATTAAATTATTAGTTTATCCACTTATTATTAAACGTACAGTTTTTATAGTCATCATTGATACGAACAAAAGTATTCACTGATTTTTTTTTGATCCATGTTTGTATTGCTTCTTGCTGTTTCTTAGCTAAAGCTACCGCTTGTATTTTTTGATAGTCGTCTACTAAATTCGCACGATGTGGTGATGTTCTTATTTTTAAGAACACAATGCGATATGCTTGTTTACCATCGCGAGGGGTCATCGGCATGGGTTTAGTGAATTCTCCTACTTTCAATTTATCGATAGCAAATGCCACCGTTTGATCAATCTGACCAATTTCATCCATCTGAAAACGAGTGGCTCCCGACATTGGGTTTACCATCAAACCGCCACTATTTTTACTTTCTTCATCATCAGAATATTTTGCTGCTGCCTCCGAAAAGGAAATTGTATCTGCAGATATTTTTGTATAAATGGTATCTAACGCTTGTTTTGCCTTTAGCAAATCGGTTGCCTCAACTTTAGGTGCAATAAGCAAACTACGGGCATCTACTTCATCGCCTCTTCGTTCAATCAACTGAATAATAAAATAGCCATATACTGTTTCAAATACTTCGCTGATTTCATTAGGTTTAAGTTTAAATGCCCAGGCATCCCATTCAGGCACAAACTGCCCACGTTGAATATGCTCATACAACCCACCTTTACTTGCAGATCCCGGATCCTCGGAATACAATGCAGCCATTGCAGGAAACGGGCTATCACCTTTCATTATTCGTTGGCGGATATCTTCAATTTTTTGCTTTGCTTCTTTTTTTGCTTCAGGAGTAGTTTGTGGCTTTTTAACAATTAGGCCTACTTCTACTTCAGCATTAATAAATGGAATAGAATCGTCAGGAATACTTTTGTAATACGTCCTCACATCATTAGGAGTAATGCTTACATCAGCAGTTATTTTACTTTGCATCTGTTGTGCTAATAACAGATCGCGAACATTATCTTTTAAATCAATTTTAAAGTCTTCAACAGATTTACCATAAAAAGCAATAAAGCGTTCTTCTGAGCCAAACTGTTGAATATAATATTGAATACGTCTGTCAAGCTCCTGCTCTACCTGAGCATCGGTAACAAACAAACTATCTTTTT
>JAIOQD010000313.1 GCA_021413595.1 Bacteroidota bacterium
TTTATGTTAAGGGAAACGTTCCTTTGTTTGTAAGGATAAGTCATCACCAAAAATTTAATTTATTTTCCTGGAATGAATTATTGAAAGATGATGGTCATATCGTTATTGGTGTTAATGGTGGATCACATGCAATGGAGATTAATATCCAGAATGGGGTTAAAATCCGATATAACGGGGATGTCTCAAAAAATGCCAGCAGGCTTGATTTTGGTAATGGTACAAATTTCCCCTGGAGAATTTATACCAACGATTCAAATGTGATAGGGACTATAAATTACAGTCAAAAACCGGATTGTTTTTTCGGGGGAGATCCTGTTTATTTGGGTGTTCCTTTGCTTTCAAATCACAAAGAGTATAAAAAGTGCAACGCAGCTCCCTGGATGCGAAAGGAATGGAATGAGCCTCCAATTCCACCTCAAAAATCAAAAAAGAACAGGGCAATTACAATCGAGAATTAAGTAGCATTTCGATATGTAGAATTGTATCCTCTATGTATTCTTCACTTGCAATTTCAAAACCAAGGCTTGAATAAAATTTTGTTAAGTAACGCTGAGCTCCAATTCGTATGGGCATATCACCATATTGTTTATCAATAAATTGTATAGCATTTTCCATTAGTTCCCTGCCAGCACCTGTCCCTCTTGCTTTCTGCGATGTAATTACTCGCCCAATTGAAATTTCAGTAAAAGCAATTCCTGCGGGAAGAATTCTTGCGTATGCAATCAAATCATTGTTTTTATCCATACCCATCAAATGAAATGACTTTGAATCTTTGCCATCTGCATCTTGATAAGGACAATTTTGTTCGACTACAAATACCGCTATTCTGAGGTTAAAAATCTGATATAACTCATCAACAGAAAGTTCATAGAATTGTTTTATTTTCCAAGTAATTTTCATTTTTATTGGGTGTTTTACAGTTTCCTAAACCAATTTTATAATGCAATACCTGACGCGGTCATTTCGAGTTTATCGAGAAAGTGTGTGAGCTTTTTTGTTGATTCTCGACTTTCAAAGGTTTCAGTAGATTTTAAAAATCATTTAATGATTCTCACCAAAAATATTTTTTCAACCCAATTATACATTACTAATCCCAACACACAGCCTAGGCTATTAGCTATAAAATCGAATAAATCAGCACTTCGTTCTTCAAACAAAGTCGCTTGCATTATTTCAAGTAAACCACCATAAATAACACATATTATGAAAGCAATCAATTTTGCTTTTCGTTGTAATTTTACAAAATTGATTTGTACTAAAAAACCTCTAATGGTCAATAAAATCAAAACAAAGAAAATACCAGCATGAACAAATTTATCAAAACTAAGGATCTCTAAAAACGAAATATGCGGAATGTCCCTTCCGGGAATTCCGCATAAAATAAGAATGACCAAAGCCCAAAGCAATGCCCATTTATTGTGTTTTAAAAACATATAAATTAAGTATTATGTATTAAGTACTATGAAGGTTGAGTGTTAAACTAAGATCAGGTTTATCTTCGTACACTTTACTTAATACTTAGTACTTTTTAGTGTCCTATCAGTGTTTTATAGTCTTCTGCGCTTAATAAAGCGTTCAATTCAGATAGATCTTTAATAGCTACTTTGATCATCCATCCTTTTCCATAAGGATCTTTATTCACACCTTCCGGATTGGAAAGCAAAGCAGGGTTTACTTCCAACACTTTTCCTGAAAGTGGCATAAATAGATCAGATACAGTTTTTACTGCTTCTACTGTTCCAAATATTTCTTCATGAGAAAGCTCTTCACCTTCTGTTTCAATTTCTACATAAACAATATCACCCAATTCGCTTTGTGCGAAATCAGTTATTCCAATATAGGCATCATTACCTTCTACACGAACCCATTCGTGATCTTTGGTGTACTTTAAGTTTTCAGGGAAATTCATTTTATAATTTTATTTGTTATTAAGCAACGGTAAATGTAAAAAAGTTTGCAACAGATTTCACAAATTTTCGCAGATTATTTTTTTTAAATAAATAATTCTCTATTTAAAGAACAGTAAATCTGTGTAATCCTTCTAATCTGTGGCTATATTTTTTATAACAACATTCATTAAATTTAATTTGAAAGCGTTAATCTCAAACTAATTCCTGCATTGGTATTGGTTGTTGGGAAAGAGTTTGATACCACAGGTTTATTGATGATACGATCGTAAAACAGACGAATATTAATTCGTTCATTAAT
>JAIOQD010000146.1 GCA_021413595.1 Bacteroidota bacterium
ATAGCTTACTGAAATTCAAGAAATACCCCATTATTACGGAGGCCAATAATGCGGTAATAAATGACAATGACATTTTTTTAAGAAAAACCTTAATGTCAGTATTTTTATATTTGAAATATTGCGCAACAGCTATTAATAAAGTCACTAAAAAGGCAAATGGTAATTGCCATGTATTGTAAAAATCAATGACATCCTTTGCCGGAGCTTTGTTCAAATTAAATAATTTATTCCATACCGGCATAGAGGTATAAAACATGATCTGGAAAGAGGAAACAAGCAATACCACGGCACCAATGAACATCCAAAATTCACGGGACCATATTCCTTCTTCTTCCTTTTGTTTTGGAAAATGTTTATAATTGATTGCTATGAGAACGGTACCTAGTATTAAAAAGAAAAAAAGATAGATCAATAATTGACCTGACATACCAAGATCAGTAAAAGCGTGAACTGATGATTCACCTAAAATACCACTGCGAGTAAGGAAGGTAGAATATAATATTAGTATAAAGCTAAGTATGGATAATAGGAATGTGATAAATAAGGATTGAGGATTGTTGCGGCTAATAAGCATTACGTGGCCAGCTCCTACCAATGTTAACCATGGAACCAAGGATGCGTTCTCTACAGGATCCCAGGCCCAAAAGCCTCCAAAACTCAATGCTTCATAAGCCCAAGCGCCACCCATTAATACACCGGTACCCAAAACCATTATCCCGAAAAATGTCCAGGGTAATGCAGGCTTCAACCATTCGCTCAATTTCTTTTTCCATAATCCTGCAATGGCATAGGCAAATGGCACCACAGTTAATGCAAAACCTAAAAACAGAGTTGGCGGATGGATGGTCATCCAATAATTTTGAAGCAAAGGATTTAAACCACGTCCATCCAATTTTTCTAAATAATTAGGGTTATCGAACAGAGGAATATTAGCAAAATCGGGGTGTTGGCGAAGTAAAACAGTAAAAGGATTGCTTCCAATACGATATTCAAAAACAAAAACACCTAACAGCATTGAAGCTAAAAAGGCCTGCACAATTGAAATGGTGGCCATTACAGGAGCTTCCCAATTTTTTGAGGTACGTTGTAAAATAAAGCCAAGGATCACGTGCCAAAAGCTCCAAAGTAAAAAACTTCCCTCCTGCCCTTCCCAAAAGCAGGATAAAATATACCGCATTGGCATTTCCTTATTGCTGTGATGCCATACGTACTCATACTCAAAATAATGATTTTGAAGCATGATAAATAAGGTGGCAACAACACCAATAACCGATAATCCATGAACCCGGAAAGAAATGCGTGCAATACGTTTCCAAGAAGATGCCTCATCATTATCGCGTGCAGCGAAAAAATATGAGATGCTTGCTATTAGTGCAAAAACAAAGGAAAGAATAACGAATACATTTCCAACTTTTCCGATCAATAAATGCTCACCGATGTATTCCATATTTAAAATTAATTCAATAGGCAATTGAACAGCAGGCAATTGTTTTGAATTGCTTACTGCAAAATTGATTTATTATTTTGATGCTGTTTCTTGTGGTTTTCCATCGTTGTATTTCGATGGACATTTCTTGATGCTGTTTCCTGTGGTTTTCCATCATTGTATTTTGATGGACATTTCATTAAAATATCAGATGCCACAAATTCTTCACCTTCCATTTTCCCGATCAATACGATCTGCTCGGAACGTTCAAAATCCTGTGGTTTATTTTTATGCAATATAACTTTACGTTCTTCCCCTTTATTATCGATCATATAAAAGGTAAATAAATTTGCATTTACTTTGGGTTCATAAACAGCTTCCTTTTCTTTATTTAATTTACCAACAACGTGAAATTCGTTACCGGGCTCTTTTGCTGCTTCAGTAAAACTTGCATACGTACTTGTATTATTTATTGTTGTAAATATGGCTCCAATAGCAACCGCAATAATTACAATTCCTACAATGTGTATCTTTTTCATTTTTGTATTTTTTAATAAAAGCACCTTCTACCTCACCCCGTCCTTCGGCCCCCATCCCCTCTCCAGTTTGAGAGTGGATGGGGAGAGGTTATTTATTTTTGATATCTCTCTCCAGTTTGCTGATCTTCCTGTCCAACATAATTAAATAAGCCACAATACCGGTAAATATTATGGAAAGCGAAATAACAACAACATATATTTTTCCGGATTGCTTTAGCCCTTCGGCCATTTCAATCTTATCGAAATTCTCTTGGGCAAATGCAGCAACTGATAGAAGTAACATACCTGCTAACACAGCAATTTTTTTATAAAGGCTATTCATTTAATAATATTTTTCGTTTTATTTTTTCAAGACGTACACGTAAAGTAAAGATCCATACTGTAAGTAAAATCCATCCAATAACAGCGGGATAAAACACCAAACGCATGTTGCTATCCAAATCATAATTATTAAAACCCGGATTACCACCATTACCTGGGTGTAGGGAATCACTCAACCGTGGTAGGATCATTAAAAATACGATAAGCATTACATACGCAAATATGTTGTAAACAGCTGCAATGCGGGCTCGTTTTTGTTCTTCATCAATTGAACCACGTAATACAAAATATGCCAAATAGATGAGCATGGTAATGGCAGCACCATTTAACTTAGTATCCGCAACCCACCAGGCTCCCCAGGTGTATTTCGCCCATAACGAACCGGTAATGAGCCCAAGCGCTCCTACCAACATTCCAGTATGTGCTGCCTGTGAAGCTACAATATCGCTTTCAATGTTAGAATTGCTCAGGCCTTTAATGCTGTACCATAAGGAAACGAATAGGATCGTCATCATGCTAAACCACATGGGCACATGAAAATATAAATTACGAATGGTTTCGTGAAGAATAGGTTGGGCCGGTACTTTAAAGAGAAATCCTGCGATAATGGTGTACAGTACAAACAGTACCGCAATTATTTTCCACCAATTTTTTTTCATTTGAAAGCCTTAAAACCTCCAGCCAATTGGCGGGAAGAAATTTTGATTGATTTATTTAAAAATTTTGTACGCCCTCTAATTTTTTTATCATTTAAATTCTCCACAAAAATGAAGATTTGAGGGGCTTTTAATCACGCCAAAGATAACGAAATAATAAATAAGATAAAGCGATAATTATAATATTTAAAAACACCAAAACCATTAAATAGTTTAAGTCCCAATTCTCCAAACCGTCAATGGCATTTCTTGAAAGTTTGATCAGTACCATCAACAATGGAACCATTATCGGAAAACTTAATATGGCCATTAATGTAAAGTTATTGCTTGTTTTGGATGCAATTGCCGAAACCATTGTTAACAGTGATGAAAAACCAATACTTCCCAATAAAAGTGTAACTAAAAACAAGGACAGATCCTGAATAATATTGCCGATGAATACAGAGTACACAAATAAACACAATGCTGATAAAACAATGAGTAGTAAGGAGTTGTAAATAATTTTAGAAAGGATAACCGCCTGGGGGCTTACCAATGTGTAGAGATACAGCAACTTACCCCGCGTTTCATTTAAAAAACTTTTTGCCACTCCATTAATAGAGGCAAAAAGCAAAATGATCCAGAATAAAGCGTTCCAGGTAGCAGGATTGATAATTTGTTTAAAAGACAAATAACTCACAAATATGGTTGAAACCACATATAATAAAATACCTCCTAAGGCATATTTATTACGCATTTCAAGCTTCACTTCTTTTGCAACAAGATATTTTACCTGAAGAAATAACATACAATTAATTTGAAATATACCTAACAAAAACGCCTTCCCCTCCACCCTGACAGGGTTTCAAACCCTGTTAGGGTTATAACACACTACGAATTCACCCTCATTACACCTATTGAATAAAAACCCTTTAATTGTTTAATATCCTTTAACCTTGAATATAATACATGATAGTATTCAAATCAGACCAATAAACTTCACAAAGGTAATGCTCTATTCGATAATATTATCAACCTCTTGCTTTAAATATGTTTAATTTCAAAAACCAATATTTTTTCGTACATTTACCAGCCCTAGTGTTATGTTAAATGTACATTGTCGTATTGACCATTCCGAACTTGCCTCCCCCTTGTATTTTTTATACTTAACATAGCCCTTGATATTGAACAATAAATTAATTTAACAATCTAAAATAAGCCTCGGTTCATGCAAACAAAAAAAAATATATTATTAATTGCTTTTTTCATAATAAGTGTTGGTATTATTAATGCGCAAACATCATTTTATGATCTGAAAGCCAAAACCATTGAAGGAAATAATTTTGATTTTTCATCATTAAAAGGTAAAAAAGTACTGATAGTGAATACAGCCTCTAAATGCGGATACACGCCTCAGTATGAAGACCTTGAAAAACTATTTCAAGCCTATAAAGACAAAAATTTTGTTATTATTGGCTTTCCGGCAAATAATTTTATGCATCAGGAACCGGGAACAAATTCCGATATAAAAGAGTTCTGCACCAAAAATTATGGAGTTACTTTTCAGATCATGGAAAAGGTTTCTGTAAAAGGGGATGATATCGATCCTGTTTATCAATGGCTTACTCAAAAAGAAAAAAATGGAAAAATGGATTCGGAAGTAAAATGGAACTTTCAGAAATATATGATCGATGAAAAAGGAAACCTTGTGGATGTTGCCTATTCTAAAGAAAAACCAATGGATGATAAAATTGTAAATTGGATCTCTGGAAAGTAGATATTAGAATATAGATTTTAGAAATTAGAATTTGGAATATATGAAATTAGACATACTTGCAATAGGTGTACACCCCGATGATGTTGAATTGTC
>JAIOQD010000314.1 GCA_021413595.1 Bacteroidota bacterium
AACGGAATCGCTTGTTGATTTTAGACTTGATTTCCCTGACTATCCATTTGCTGAAAATGTAAATCAAGAGATTCAATTATCTCAAAAAACATTATACAGTGTTCGTGAAAAGGGTAAATGGGGCTTTGCTGATAGCGTTGGAAACATTCTTATACCATGTACTTATGAATGGGTCGAAAATTTTTCGGAGGGATTTGCAGAATGTGGTTTAAATGGTAAATCCGGTTTTATTAATAAGGCAGGTAAATTAATGATTCCGTTTATCTATGAGCAGGTGGAAGCCTTTAAACGTGGACTGTCTATTGTTCAGCAAGGTAATAAATATGGAATTATTAATAAAAATGGTAAGCTTATAGCACCTTTTGAATACGATGAAATTTTCGAGTTCTCCGAAGGTCTTGCCGTTGTTGCTAAACAAGAGAAATACGGTTACATAGATGAAACAGGAAAAGTGGTGATTCCGATTATTTATACCAAAGCGGGTGATTTTAGTGAGGACTTGGCCATGATCGAAATTGACGGACAAAGTGGTTTTATAAATAGTTCGGGGAAGATCATGATCAGCTGTAAATTCGACTGGGTAGAAAAGTTCAATAAAGGTTTGGCGAAAGTGAAATCAGCTAAAAAATTCGGTATCATAAATAAAGAAGGGAACTACTTATTACCCTGTGAATATGATCTGCTTGGGGAGTTTGCTGAAGATGCAATAATGGTGGTAAAAGAAAATAAATATGGTTTTGCCGATCGTCAGGGACTTGTATTTATTCCTATTGATTACGACTATTCCGGAAGTTTGATGTTATCATTAAAGTTTAAAAACAGTTTGGTTGTTGTGGAAAAAAATAAAAAACAAGGATTGATAGATAAAAAGGGAGTGTTATATGTTGTGCCTAAAAATTTCGATCGCATTTTACCATTTAGCGAAGGACTTGCAGCTGTTCAGCGTAAAAACAAGTGGGGGTTTATTGATGAAAAAATGAAATTACAGATCCAATATTTATATCTGTCAGCCGAAGAGTTCAATAATAATATTGCTAAAGTAAGTGATAAAAGTGGAAAAGTAGGATTTATTAATCGTAATGGAAAGACAGCCATTGGTTTTTTATTTGATGAAGCAGGTGTTTTTAAAAATGGCTTGTGTACCGTTGTTATCGAAGATAAAAAAGGTATTATTGATCAATCAGGAGCCTGGATAATACCATGTGAATTAGACCTGATTACACCTGTTGAATCTGAAGTGATCAAATTGGAAAAGAATTCGAAGATCGCTTACTACAATATTGTTACTCGGCAATATTTTTGGAAGGAAGAGGGGTTTTAAATTTACTATGAATTACAAATCTTGTGTTTGCATAGCATACAAAATTCGTAATTCGTAGCTTTTTACAATTTGATTTTTTGTCCCAATCGTAAAATCTGTGTGCTTTTTAAATGATTTTTCTTACTTAAAGCTTTGGGAGTGGTTTTATATTTTTTAGCAATACCATACAGGGTATCTCCTTTTTTTACAGTGTGTATTTTTGATTTTGAATTTGCATACGTTTTGCCTGCTGCCTTTTTTGCTTCACAAACATAATTAAATGTCCTTTTACTAATACAAAGCGTATCAACCACCAACTTATGGTCGGTAAAGGAAATGATTTCTGTTGGATTTATTGGGTGCCCCAGATACCTAACTTCAAAATGTAGGTGACTTCCACGGGAGTGCCCGGTATTACCACCTAATCCAATAATTTCTCCTGCATAAACCTCTTGTCCTACCTCAACATTTATTTTTGATAAATGTGCATAATAGGTTTCTAAACCATTGCTATGGCGTATCACTACTACACTTCCATAGCTCTTACTTTTTTTAGCAATACGTACTT
>JAIOQD010000315.1 GCA_021413595.1 Bacteroidota bacterium
CTGAACTGTCAATACTAATTCCATATCCAATGTCTCCTTGAGCACCTCCCATACCTTTCATCCACATAATATCACCTTTGTAATCATATTTCCCAACAAAAATATCTCTGGAACCAGCACTCGTGAGGTTAATGGTAGTAAATAAAGCACTTCCCTCAAAAAAACCTGTAACGTGGGTATTACCGGCATTATCCGATACAATCCCTTTACCCTCATCAGCACCAAGCCCACCTGCCTTTTTGGCCCACACAAAAGTTCCGGCAGCATCATATTTTGCTATCCATACATCACTGCTATCTGAACTGGTAAGCAGAGTAGTGCCAACAGTGGCAGTGCCATTAAAAAAACCTATAACATAACAATTACCAATAGCATCGGTGCTAATACTTTGCGCCCTATCTTCAAATGCCCCCCCTGCACTCCTAGCCCACATGAAAACCCCGGAACTATCATATTTCGCAATAAACCCATCATAATTTCCGGCACTTATTAAAGAGCTGCTTCCAAAAGTGGCTGTTCCTCTAAAGGCCCCGGCAATAAAACAATTCCCTGATTTGTCAATACAAATACCGCTTCCAACATCCCAAGCAGTTCCACCACCTTTTTTTACCCAAAGCGCTGTACCATCGGGAGCATACTTAGCTATAAATACATCATAATCAGAAGAAATACTACTTATACTTAGGGTGCCGAATGCCGCAGTCCCTAAAAAAAGTCCGGTAACATAAACATTACCATTTGCATCCGTAGCGATTCCTGTACCATAATCGTAGCTGGTTCCACCCGCCTTTTTTGCCCAAACGAAATTGCCATTAATGTCATATTTTGCAATAAAAATATCACTTGCAAAAGAATTCCCGGCAACACTGGCTTTCAAAGTAAAAGATCCGAATTTTAAGGAATCTTCAAACCACCCTGTTATGTAACTATTCCCTGCATTGTCAACAGCAATTGAATAGGATTCCACTTTTTGTAAGCCGCCAGCACCTTTTGCCCAAGCCCAGTTTTGGGCAAAAGAAAATGAAGAAAATAGTGTTAACTGAAATAAAAAAAGGAGGGATAAGATAAATGGTTGTTTTTTCATAAAAGGTTGTTTTGATAGAACAATGCATATTATACGATAATTCAGTACTGAATGTTACTTAGAATGTCCTTAAAAATATATTCTTTTGTGATTTAGTGTGATTTTTTTTCTACGTATTCACTAAGGCTCTTACCAAAAGGCTCAACAATACTCCGCCTCAATTTCCCAATTACCCATGATAATTGAGGGTGTTTATTTTAATTCGTGAAATTCTTGGCAAAAACAGTCGCGGATTTTTTACTATTTAGCAGCTTTATTATTTGCTATGATGTATTGTTCCAGAGCCATTGTCATGGAGGGGGCTTTCGGATTTGGGGCGGCTATATCTACCTTTAATTTAGCATCTTTAACTGCAAGAGTTGCCAGATCCTTTAAATCACTGCAAACAGTACGATACATAACTGCTCTTGTATATTTTATTTTTTGTTCATCTAACTTATCAGCGATCTCTTCTTTATGGATATCTGAACATGGCAATAAATACTTTTCGTCTTTGTGTTTTTTAACAACAACCATTAAATCAACAATGGTTTGTTTACCATGGAATATTTTACGTTTACGATACAACACATACTTTTGAAGGTAGAATGCTGTTGATTCTGAAATACAAAAATATTTCATTGTTTCAGGCACAGTAATCCGCATTTCCTGACACATTCTAAAATAATGATCAACAGCGCTTCGGCTGGTCATTATTACAGCCGTATGCTCTAAAATATTTATTTTATCTTTTCTGAAATCCAATGCCGTAACACCCTCTATGTGTATAAAAGGGCGGAAGTCAATTTTCACATTGCACTTTTTTGCAAGATCAAAATAAGGTGATTTATCACCCTCTGGCTTTGGCTGAGTAACTAATATGGTCTTTATTTTCAATTTTGTCGAGCTATCGTTAAATTAAAAAAACAAAACAATAAACACACCACTTTCAAGGGAATTATTTAACAATAAGCATAAATAATTTCGCCATAATAACAAATGGTAATATTTCAAGAGTGCAAAGATACATAAATAAATAGATTTTGGAAATCTCTGAACTGTTAAGCCCAAGAATTAGCCCTCGAATCATTCTAACCATAAAAAAAATGACTATAACTCCTGTCCCCGCATATATAAAAAACACAGGTGAAACTTGCTTAACATAGGTTAAACCAATTACTATCGGAAGCATGAACAAGCCCAAAGTGTTGCAAAACAAAAAAATGGTCATCATATAATCATTTGCTTCCCTTTGTACTTTAAAAATATATCCCAATAATTTAATGCTGGCAAATTTTAGGCTATAAGCAACTATGATCCCACTACCTATAATTATATTTAAAACAGTACTATTACTTATCCCAAATTGTAAGCCATAATAAGCTATTATCCTGCTAATAAATATGGTGAGGGTGATGATAAAAAATATTGATAAAAAAAAGGATACCCTGTTACCTATCGATAGCTCATCGCGCGACATTTGATTGGAATTACGATTGATATAAAACCCATTAATTATTTGACTCAATTTTTTATAATTGGATACATACATCCAAACAAATAAAATATATAAGAATAATAATATTCCGGTAATTACATAATCATAATTAGTAAAATGTATTTCAGGCTTAGGGTTTTTAACCGCTAATAAATGATCTTTAAATAAAGAGGGAGCAATGGATGTATCTTTTACATCGGCAACTATAGGTTTAGCAAGCACATTAGCACTATCAACTGAACTCATATTTTTGATCATTTTTTCTAACACAGCAATACAAAGATACCGAAACAATCAATTTAAAAAATTGAAAATTTGAAAACCCGCCAGAACGAATGAATTGTCCATTCATGCAGCCGAACATTCCAATTAGCACATTTATAAATTGATTTATTGAATTAGGCGCTTAATGAATAATGCAAACACTAATGCTTTATATCGCAACTTGCGCTGTCAGCCAGAGTCGAAGGGTGTGTGTGGGTATGCCCATATACTTCGACAGGCTTCTTCAGAGAAGAACGTTCGTACGATTTAGCCTGAGTTCAGTTAAAATAATTATTTGTAAAGTGCCTAATTCAATTGATTTATTTTGCCGCTAAATGAATTTTGTTAACTAAATTTGTACCTTAACGTTTTAATTAAAAACGAGATATCAGTTTTAATGCGCAACACACATAATAACAATTATTCAACACCTAATATCACAAAAACATGAACTCAAAAGACATAGCCCCAACCTTAGAAAAAGTTTATAAAGATGCTGGTGATTTTTTGCCACTAAACGGCACTGATTATGTAGAATTTTATGTAGGTAATGCCAAACAGGCAGCACATTATTATAAAACCGCTTTCGGATTTCAATCACTAGCATATAAAGGACTGGAAACAGGCTCGCGCGATTACTCCTCCTATGTTTTAGCTCAGGACAAGATCCGTATTGTACTCACTACTCCGCTTAGTTCGACATCCCCTATTAACGATCATTTGCGCAAACATGGTGATGCAGTAAAAATAATTGCACTTTGGGTAGATGATGCAACAAAATCCTATAACGAAACAATTTCAAGAGGTGCCAGATCTTTTATGGAACCTACTAAAGAGGAAGATTCGAATGGTTATGTAATTCGTTCAGGAATTTATACCTATGGCGAAACTGTGCACATTTTTGTTGAGCGAAAAAATTACAATGGAGTTTTTTTACCGGGTTATCAGGCATGGAAATCAGATTACAACCCAAGTTCAACCGGTTTACTTTACATCGATCACATGGTTGGAAATGTTGGCTGGAATGAAATGAATACTTGGGTAAACTATTATCAAAAGGTAATGGGCTTTGTTAATCTGTTGTCATTTGATGATAAAGATATTTCAACTGAATACTCTGCATTAATGAGTAAGGTAATGAGCAACGGAAATGGTCGTATTAAGTTTCCTATAAATGAACCTGCAGAAGGGAAAAAGAAATCCCAAATTGAAGAATACATTGACTTTTACGAAGGTCAAGGAGTACAGCATCTTGCAATGGCAACAAACAATATTATCGAAACAGTTTCTACCTTAAAGAGCCGTGGAGTGGAGTTTTTAACCATCCCAACTACTTATTACGATGAGTTACAAAGCCGCGTTGGCAAAATTGATGAAAACATTGCCGAACTTGCCAAATTAGGTATTTTAGTTGACCGTGATGATGAAGGATATATGTTGCAAATTTTCACTAAACCTGTTGAGGATCGTCCAACACTATTTTATGAGATTATTCAACGTAAAGGTGCTACTTCATTTGGCAAAGGTAATTTCAAAGCCTTATTCGAGTCCATTGAAATTGAGCAGGCGAAACG
>JAIOQD010000147.1 GCA_021413595.1 Bacteroidota bacterium
TCTATTTTAATAAATATATTTCTGTTTATTATTATCTTACTCATCACCCTGACTGGGTTTCAAACCCTGTTAGGGTTAAAAAAAAATCAAATCAAATTCTGTCTGTTATTGCCTTACTCATTACCCTTACTGGGTTTCAAACCCTGTTAGGGTTAAAAAAAATCAAATCAAATTCTGTCTGTTATTGTCTTATTCATTACGCTTACTGGGTTTCAAACCCTGTTAGGGTTAAAAAAAATCAAATCAAATTCTGTCTGTTATTGTCTTACTCATTACCCTTACTGGGTTTCAAACCCTGTTAGGGTTAAAAAATTAACATCAAATAGAGAACATGCAAAGTTATGGATCCAATTTCCACTAAATAGTAGACTTTATAAAAGTTAGTTTGTTAATGGATCAACTCTTTTTCTCGACAAGCCTCGAAATGCCCCGTGTGCTGTCATTTCGGCTTGTCGAGAAAATTGTGTGTAAGCATTTTTACTGAAAATTTTCTTTGTAAATATTAAGATGTATTTTAACTTTTATAAAGTCTAATGATAAGGTTAATTTTATAAAACGATGCTTAAATTAAATTGATTATCAAATTTTAATTTCCCGTTCACTTTATTACCATCTTTCAAAAACCCCTTTATTAAAGGGCTTTCACCATTTTTAATTAATGCCTGAATGGCTATTTCGTTCAATTGTTTACTCAAAAATTCATATGGTAAACGGAAATTGCAACCATTTTTCCAGTTGGCACAACCGTATGCACTATTTCCTTTTATAATGGCTGCACTTTTACATTTCGGACAAATGTTTGCTGAAGTTTCCTTTTTTGCCTTAGGGCTTACTGCTGCCTTTTCTTCAAATTCAATATTAAATGATTGATTCAGTTTTAGGATACCATCCTTTTTAGCGCTGCCCATCTCAAATCCTTTAATAATAGGTGTTTTACCTTTTTCAATCAGGGTGGAAATTTGACCATCACTTAACTTTTTATTCATCATTAAAAACGGGACTTTAAAATCACAACCATTTTTAAAATTGCTGCAACCAAACGCAGTCTTCCCTTTTAGTATATTTCCTTTCTTACATTTCGGACAAACAGCTATATCCTCTTTCACAGCTTTCTTTTCCACATCTATCGTAGCGATAGTGATCCGTTTACTACTTTCACTTCTCACTTGCGATACAAGTTCGCTCACCATCAGTTTCATCTCCTGTAAAAAAGCTTCAGCTTTATATTGGCCTTTTTCAATTTGCCTCAACTTAAACTCCCAATTACCAGTCATTTCAGCTGACTTCAACAATTCATTACTGATTACCCCGATCAGTTCCATACCGGTACTAGTTGGGACAAGATTTTTACGTTCCCGTCTTATATAATCCCTGCGAAATAATGTTTCAATTATCGCTGCACGTGTTGATGGTCGGCCAATACCGTTGTCTTTCATCAATTCCCGTAATTCTTCATCATCAATTTGTTTACCTGCAGTTTCCATTGCGCGCAATAAAGTAGCTTCAGTAAATGGTTTAGGAGGTGATGTTTTACCTTCAGCTAAATAAGCCTTGTGGGGACCCTTTTCGCCATTCACAAATGCCGGTAATAATTGAGTTTCATCCTGTTCATCATCACTGGTTGTTTCTTTACTATATACAATTCGCCAACCAGGATCTAAAATTTGTTTTCCCGTTGCCTTAAATTCAATATCCTTTACTGCCGCTAAAACCGCAGTATTCGACACTTCACAATCGGGATAAAATGCTGCTATAAAACGTTTGGCAATTACATCATACACCTGGGCCTCATTACCCGCTAAACCTTGTGCTTTAACATTGGTAGGGATAATAGCATGATGATCAGTAACCTTTTTATCATCAAAAATTTTGTTCGATTTACGGATAGGCCCACTAAGTAAAGGCTTTACCAATTGCTCGTAATTGATCATACTATTTAAAACACCCGAAATTTTCGGATAAACATCATTTGGTAAATACGTTGTATCTACACGGGGATAAGTAACAAGCTTTTTTTCATACAAATTTTGTATGGTCTTTAAAGTATCATCTGCAGAGTATCCAAACTTTTTATTGCATTCTACTTGCAATGATGTTAGATCAAATAAGCGAGGGGCAGTTTCTTTACCTTTTTTTGTTTCAACAGATGTAATCTCAAGCGGTTCTTCTTTTATTGATGCTAGAATATCTTCCGCTGCACTTTTATTTTTTTCATAA
>JAIOQD010000148.1 GCA_021413595.1 Bacteroidota bacterium
TCCTATGGTAGGTTCCAGAACCTGTGATACCAGATTGTTCATATTACCGAAACGCGCAATTACTTTTGGCGCATCTGCGGAAGGAATATGAATGATCTGCGCTACATCCAAATTAAAAGGGAAACCATCTTTTGAGCGAACAGTAATGGTGGATAAATTTTTATCAAGGTCATGTGATTCAGAACGTGCACTAGCCCAATTAAGCACCAAATTAGTAGTTGGTACCAATTCCACTTTCATAATGTAAGTATTTATAGGATATTTACCAGGGCCATAAGGTATATTCCATACTCCTTTGAAGCCTTTCTCCATAATATTACCATGTTTGAAAGAATCACCACTCAAATCTTTTCCCTCTTGCCCAATATATGAAATCACAACTCCAACATTACCGATTGGAATTTCGGTCATAGGGATCTCTTCAATGTTTAGCGCCCATGGATTAATATTGTAGGAACCTGCCAAAACAATTTGAGGCTGCAAACCTCTGTTTCCACCATTTTTAAGAAAAGTATCAATGTCTTGAAAGTTATTATGCCCATCCACCATTTTACCGGCAATTTGCCCATCTTCTATAGGATGCCCATCAAGAGTGGTTACAATGCCTACCATACTTTCGCGGATACTGATCATATCAGCTTCAATACCTGAAAACAGGTGAGTATTGATACGATAAGATCCCGCAGTTATATAAGCAGCCTGACGTCCTTTTTGGCCACCGGAATTTAAAAATTTTTCGGCATCCTGAAAATTATCACAATCAACTTTTCGGCCTAATATAGCACCTGTTGGAATTTCAGCACCATCTTTTGCTAATATCAAAACGATTTTTCCTTGTGGAACAATGACGAATGGTTGCAAAATAATTTCATATTGCCAAACCCATTTTCCAAAATAGAGTCCGGGAGCTAATGTTTTTGCCTGAAATCCGGCTTCCCCATTGGTAGCAATAATACGGTTATCGGGCATTTCTTTGAATTCACCAAACAAAACGAATTTTTTTGTGACTAATCCAATTCTGTCTTCAGGAATAATAATCATCCCAAATAAAAGGCGGAGAATAATTTTATAAAGTAAAATCAGTATGATAGGAATAGCAATCCACCAATAGTTAATTAGGTAATTCATGAAAGTTATATTTAGAGATGTGAAATACAATTACTGCTTGTAATTGCGTAGTAAAAGTACTTTGATTTTTATTCGGGTTATAAGTAAAACGGGCGAATAATATTAACAAAGTATTAACCGATAATTTACTTTTAAACTCAAAAAAAATTTAACCCACATTGCAGCTAATAATATTAAAATATTTTTTTGAATTAGATAATAGCTTATAATTATTTTTAATGTGGACTTAGGTAATCGTGCGAATGTCATACTGAGCGAGCCTGTAATGAGCTTTTGACGAGTCAGTATATGGGCGCCCCACGCATAGTCTTCGACAGGGTTTGGGTGACATCACACCTTGTACTATAAAGCACAAGTGTTCATATTAGTCATTATTGCCTATTTAAAATGTTTTTTAAGATAAAGAACCTACAAATTGTATTTATATGCTTTTTTTCATCGAAACGTTATCTCCCATGCTCAAGTTATTCTAAAGTCAATTAATATACTCATAATTTGCTTTGTTTCGTTTATTAGTGCTAGGGTATTAATTTTTTATTCTCATTTTTATTAAGCCTCCATTGCTATCGCCCGACCAATGTTTTTCATTCATACTGTTCTTGTGTTTATGGACGTTATACCTCCATCTTGCTATTAAAACCTTACCACTTATTTTTTTTATTTTTAATGTGTAATAATGATAGCGTATAAATAGGGGAGAATTGGATAAAATGTGTAACCCATTCCAATGTTTAAAAATACTAAGCTTTGATTTAAAAGTTATTTTATCTGTGGCATTAAAAAGCACGTTGCAATCATAGTTGCATACAGAATCTATATTACTGAGTTCGCCTAAAACAAATTCATCTCTATGGTTATTAGAAAGTAATATTACTTTATTATTCCTACTGATATTAATGGTTACAGGTTTTTTGCAGGAACTATATACATCAAAATTATAATTGATTTGTGGTGAAGTTTTTGGCGTTTCTATTGGATGTATAGTAAACATTAATTCTCCATTATTTGATACGGTTTCATACGCATTTCCGCCCAAAAAATTTGCAGTCATTTTCTCTAGCTGCAAATTCGTGTGGAATGTTTTGCATGAGGTAAAGAGTGGGCATAGTATTAGGAAAAGTCTGGTTAGTATTTGGATGTTCATTAATGAAGTGGGACTTTTGATTATCCTGTTATATAATTATCTATACTAAATCATAAATAAAATAACAGGAAAAGTTCAAGAAAAATGAAATAAGATATTCCCTATTAATGGCTTAGGTTTTTAATCTCCTCAGGATTGTGCTTGTGTTTGAAAAAAATTGCAAATGCAATGGCAATTATCAACGCATATATGGCAAAGGAGAGCCAGATCGACTGCCAATCTTTCACTGCACCTGAAGTGAAATATTTATCAATTGCAAAGCCACTTATGGAACTTCCAAGAACAGCCCCAATACCATTGGTCATCATCATAAATAATCCTTGAGCACTGGAACGAATTGTTGAATCCGTTGAAGTTTCTATAAATAAAGATCCCGAAATATTAAAGAAATCGAATGCCATTCCGTAAACAATACAGGACATAATGATCATCCATAAGCCTGCTGAAGGATCACCATAAGCAAATAAGCCAAAACGTAGCACCCATGCAAACATTGAAAATAGCATCACTTGTTTGATTCCAAATCGTTTTAAGAAAAATGGGATTGCCAAAATAAATAAGGTTTCAGAAATTTGAGAGATGGACATTATTATTGTTGAATATTTTACTACAAATGAATTTGCATATTCAGGAACGTTCGCAAAATCCGAAAGGAAAGTATCTCCATACATGTTAGTTAATTGCAGGGCGGCACCCAAAAACATAGAGAACACGAAAAATAATGCAATTTTATAAGTACCAAAAAGTTTAAAAGCATTTAAACCTAATTTGTGGATGAAAGTTGAATTTTCAGAAATTAATTTTTGAGGAGGGCATTTAGGTAAGAAAAAGGAATAAAGCCCTAAAGCGATAGCTGCAACTGCTGAAATGTAAAACATATTTGCTGATGCTTTATTCCCGGAAAGGTTGGTTATCCACATCGCAACAATAAAGCCTATTGTTCCCCAAACACGAATGGGAGGAAACACTTTTATTACATCAAAATTATTGTTTTTTAATATCGTGTATGCAATAGAATTTGATAAGGAAATGGTTGGCATATAACAAAGCATTGCCATAAATATTACCCAGAAAAACGAAGTTGGATTATCCACCTGAGGAATGTAACACAGTATTAAACCGCCCAAAATATGTAAAATACCATATAATTTCTCGGCATTAATCCATTTGTCGGCAATTATTCCCGTCAAAGCAGGCATTATTATTGAAGAAAGTCCCAGTGTTGAAAAGATGGCACCAAATTCGGCTCCACTCCATTGCTTTGTAGCAAACCAATAATTTCCAACGGTAATTAACCAGGCTCCCCATATAAAAAATTGAAGGAAACTCATTAAAGTAAGGCGGCTCTTAATACTCATAGAGTTCTAAATATAGATTTTTAATTCGTGCAATTAGCGGCAATTTAATCTTACTATGATTTTTAATTTAGATTTTCAATTCGTGCAATTCGTGGCAATTTAACCCCTACTATGATTTTTGATTTAGATTTTTAATTCGTGTAATTAGTGGCAATTTAACTGGTCTATGATTTTTTGCGATTGTTTAGTTCATCACGTATTTTTGAGGCTTTTTCGTAATCCTCATCATTCAAAGCTGTTTCAAGCATTTGTTTAAGCTCTTCGGTTGATTTTTTTAGAAAATCGGTCTCTTCAACTTCTACCATTTCACCCGGAGATACATTGTCGTTTGCAGCAGCCAGTGCATCTTCATCTAAAATGATCCCTGCCTGTGATAGTATAAATTCATACGTATTAATAGGACAATTGAAACGAACAGCAAGAGCTATAGCATCAGAGGTGCGTGCATCTATCTCAACTTCTTTACCTTTATTACTACAAATTAATTTGGCGAAAAAGATTCCTTCTACCAAATTATAGATGATCACTTCGCTTACATTGATATCAAATCCTTTCGCAAAACTCCTGAATAGATCGTGAGTAAGCGGACGACTTGGTGTCATTTTCTCCAATTCAATTGCTATTGCCTGTGCCTCAAAACCACCAATAATAATAGGTAACCTGCGTTTACCTTTAGCTTCGCCCAAAACAAGTGCATAAGCGCCAGTTTGTGTTTGGCTGTATGATAGTCCTACAATTTCTAATTTTACTTTTTTCACAATAATCCTTTTTTTTAATCCCCTTAATACTAATTATTGCGGACTGCGAATTGCCAAAATTGCGGAGTTAATGGTTATCAATCCGAAATCAAAAATCCGAAATCCGAAATTTTAATTCTGGTTCGCTTTGAAATCTTTTATTGCCTGAATTAATTTAGGTACCACTTCAAATGCATCACCAACAATACCATAATCAGCAGATTTGAAAAATGGTGCATCTTTATCAGAATTAATTACAACAATAGTTTTGCTTCCATTAACGCCTGCTAAATGTTGAATAGCACCAGAAATGCCGATAGCAAAATACAAATTTGGACGAATAGCAACACCCGTTTGTCCAACATGCTCATGGTGCGGACGCCAGTGCATATCTGCAACCGGTCGGGAACAAGCTGTTGCTGCACCAAGCGATTTTGCTAATTCTTCTATCATTCCCCAATTTTCAGGTCCTTTCATTCCACGACCTGCGGATACAACTACTTCTGCATCCGGTAAATTTAATTCGGAAGTATCTTTTTTAACTTCTTTCACTTTTACCGGAGAGGTAATGTTATCTAAATTAACAGTGAAATCAGCTATTTCAGCTGTATCATCCGTTAATAGTACCGGGAAAGAATTTGGCAATAATGAAATGATCTTTTTTGCTGAATTGATGCTGTACACCGCAGTAGCTTTTCCTGAAAATACGTTTTTCATTACTGAAAATGAATCACCTGAAATAACAGGATTATCAACCGCACCTGCAACAATTCCGGCTTTAAATTTCGCTGCAATCCGCGGTGCTACTTCTTTTCCTGTAAAATCATGTGAGAAAACAATAATGGTTGAATTTTCAGCAGTAGCAACTTGTTCAATAGCTTCAGCTAAATATTTCCCATCTAAGTTCGTTAGTTTATCATTCTTTAATTTCAATACTTTTTTAGCACCTGCTTTTCCAAGATCAGATAGATCGGCATCACCGCCAACAATAATAGCAGTCACTGAAGTGTTCAGTTGAGCTGCAATTCGTTTACCATAATTTACTGCTTCTAAGGAAGCTTTTTTGATCTTTCCTTTTCCTATTTCTGTATATACTAATACTGACATATTATTTAATTTTAGAGTTGTTTAATTTTTCAGTTAGACATTGGATGTTAGATGTTGGAATATCTAAATATCCTAAATAGCTTTCGCTTCTGTATGTAATAACTCAACTAATTTTTCAGGAGTGCTTGCATCAATATATTTACAATCGGTACGTCCTGCAGTTAATTTGTAAGAAACAATGTTTGTTAATTTATCAGAAGCAATTGGAGCCACCACTGTAAGTGGTTTTGAGCGGGCAGCCATAATACCACGCATATTTGGGATGCGTGCTTCCGACATTCCTTTGTTTGCCGATAAAATAAATGGTAACGGACATTCAACTACTTCAGTCCCTCCATCAATGTCATGTTCGATAGTTGCTACAGAACCCGCAATATCTAGTTTTGTTGCTAAAGATATATAAGGTAAATTCAATAGTTCTGCAAGCATACCGCCTACCATTGCACTATTGTAGCTGATGGTTTCCTTACCAGCCATAATTAAATCAAAACCTTTGTCTTTAGCATAAGCCGCAATTTGTTCTGCTACCGCAAAAGCATCGTTTGGTTCAGTATCAATACGTACCGCATCATCAGCACCTATTGCAAGTCCTTTACGTATTGTAGGTTCACTGTCAGCACCACCCACGTGAATGATGGTAACATTGCCTCCTAATGTCTCTTTCAATTCTAATGCACGAACAAGTGCATACCATTCATCAAAAGGATTAATTACAAACTGAACTCCTGCTGCATTAAAGGTTGTATCGTTGTTTGTAAAACTGATTTTAGTTGTTGTATCGGGTACATTACTTATGCAAACTAGTATTTTCATGATCAATGTTTTTTGTCGTTTTTTTTTAGAAGATGCAAATTTAACAATATATGGCATATAAAAAAATGATTTTAATTTGGCATTTCGCATCTCCTTAAATGCCTGATTCAATGGTGGTATCACATGCCACTAATGGCATTACTTCAAAATGCCATACAATATGTAGGACTTCCCGAGCAGGTTTATGGAAGGTTTTCTCTTTTAGCTTGTTATGGTTAGCATTCGTTCGGGAAGTTGTGCGTTTTTGCCCTTCAAACCTCTACAATTAAGTATAAAAAACCTCTTGAAGCGGCAATAAGCCTTCACATAACTATCTTTTATCCAAGATCGGTTATAAAAGTATCAAATGGAAATACTAAATTTGTGCCCTAATTTATTTTTAATCAAATATCGATTTTATGAAAAAGATAATAATTGCAATTTTCGTTTCAGTTTTAACCATAGGAACAAGTATTGCTGATGAAGGCATGTGGCTGCCGATGCTTCTGAAAAACAATTACGCCCAGATGCAAAAGATGGGATTAAAACTTACTCCGGATCAATTGTATGATCTTAATCACTCCAGCCTGAAGGATGCCATTGTTTGGTTTAATGGAGGGTGTACCTCCGAAATTATTTCAGAACAAGGTTTACTTCTTACAAATCATCATTGTGGGTATGAGGCTATTGCAAAGCATAGTACAACCGCGGATAACATCCTGGATAATGGATTTTGGGCCAAGTCATTTGCCGAAGAGAAAGAGAATCCCGGAATGTGGGCTTCTGTTTTAGTACGTATGGAAGATGTTTCAGATAAGGTAAATCAGGCTCTTGCTGGTGTTGATACTAAAGATATCGGTGCTAAAAAGGCTGAAATATTTAAGTCAATAGAGAAAGAAGCAAAAAATGACACACATTATGAGGCATCTGTAAAATCATTTTTTAAAGACAATGCCTACTATCTATTTGTATTTGAAAAATTTACTGACATTCGGTTAGTAGCAGCTCCACCTCAAAATATTGGTAAATTCGGTGGTGATACTGATAATTGGATGTGGCCGCGCCATACAGCTGATTTTTCGATGTTTCGCATTTATGCAAATAAAGATAATGTCCCTGCTGCTTATTCCAAAGATAATGTGCCTTACAAACCAAAACGGTTTTTGAATATCTCTATTAAAGGTATCAAGGAAGGCGATTTTACTATGGTTTATGGCTTTCCGGGACGAACCAATCGTTACGAAAATTCATTCGGTATAAAACTAGCCACTGATAAGGTCAGTCCGGCTATAGTTGCCTTGCGTGATGTGCGATTAACGGAATGGAAAAATGAAATGAATAAAAGTGATAGTGTTCGTTTATTACTTTCTTCAAACTATGCCCGTGTTGCAAATTATTGGAAATACTTTATCGGGCAGACAGAACAGCTTAAGCGTTTAAAAGTATATGAAGAGAAGCTGGATATAGAGAAACAATTTAAGGAATGGGCAAAAAACAAACCGGAATATGCTTCCATACTTCCTAATTTCGAAAAAGCATATACTGATTATGATAAATATGCCTTGCATTCAACATATATTCGTGAAGGACTTATGGGTTCAGCATTAATTACAAGGGCAATGAAATTTATGTCGATTGAAAAGGCATTGAGTGCAGAAAAACCTGATCCCGAACAAATTAAAAAAGCAGTTGATGCTCTTAAAATTGAAGGTGAGGAATTTTACAAGTCGTTTAACCCTATATCTGAAGAAAAAATTTTAGCAAAAATCACCCAAATGTATTTTGAAAACATTGCTGTTGACCAGCAGCCCCCGTATATGGCTGTATTGATAAAAAAATATAAAGGAAAAACGAATAAGGAAACATTTGAAAAATTCGCTAAGGCGGCATTTGTAAATAGTGTGATGGCGTCTAAAGAGGAATCACTTAAATTTCTTGAAAAGCCAAATTTAAAAAAATTAAGAAATGACCCGGCTTTTGCTTATGCTAAAGCATGTTATACTAATTACATTGAGCGTATTCTGCCGCATATAGAAGAATTTGCTAAGATTAATAATACTGAAGGAAGTATATACATAAATGCATTATTGGAAATGCAACCGGATAAAAATTTCTATCCCGATGCAAACAGTACTATCCGCCTAACATACGGAAGTGTAAAAGGGTATGCTCCAAAAGATGGAGTTGATTTTAAATATTACACAACTCTGGAAGGGGTGATGGAAAAAGAAAATCCAAAAGAATTTGAATTTCAGGTTCCATCCAAATTAAAAGAGCTGTATGCTAAAAAGGATTTCGGGAAATACGCTGACACCAACGGTGAAATGCGTGTGGGATTTATCAGCAATAACGACATTACTGGTGGTAATTCGGGAAGCCCTGTGATCAATGGAGATGGAGAATTAGTAGGCCTTGCTTTTGATGGTAACTGGGAAGCGATGAGTGGCGATATTTATTTCGATAGTAAATACAAACGTACTATTTCTTGTGATATTCGTTATGTATTATTCCTAATCGATAAATTTGGAGGTGCATCAAATTTGATCAAAGAAATGAATATTAAAAATTAAGAGCCTGTTTAAATTTTATTCGAAACAGTTTCCAGGCCTTCACACGATTTCTCGACTCCGAAATGACAGCGCACATGGTCATTTCGAGCGGAGTCGAGAAAGTGGGTAAGCTTCAGTAAGCATTATTGTTATTCTTTTATATAAATTTTAAACAGGTTCAAAGTATCAACAACAAAACGAATCTACCCGGATTACGAATAAGCGTTAAGATTCGTTAAAATTCGTTATTCGTTGTTTTTTATTTTATCTGTTCTAATATTTTTTTGATATTATTCTTTATTTCAGCGTTAATGATTTGTTTTCCTTGCTCAGGTGTATCTATAGAGGTTTTTAAAATTTCAATTTCATCATAGTAATCGAATTTTTTATCATTATTAGAATCAATGCGGACTTTCATTAATATATTATTTGTTGACATATCAATATACCAATCTTCTAACTGGCTATTATTAGGAGTAATTTGTTTCATGTTTTCACCCGACAAATCAGCTATATAAACTTTCTCCGCATCTTCATTATTGATATATCCATCAGCGTTTGTGTCATCTTCCCCTATTCCTAACAATATGAACCAATACTTTTTACCGGTATATTCTTTTTCATAATGTGGGAAATAAAATTTAGAAATTACAGTGGGCTTTTGCAAAAGCAAATGGGTTTCTTCTGATTTTTTATTATAAAAAATAATGTTGTTGCAATTACCAAAGTTCAATGAATAGAAATTATATTTATAACTACGATAGCTACCAGTATTGGTATCGTTGGAATAGTCTTCGGATGATTTGATCTTTAAAAGACGGTCTTCCCGATCTTCTATTGTTTTCATACCTAAGGGGATCAATAAATAATCAGTGTTATCTAAATCCATATAATCACCATACACCAGTACCTGCTGCTTTTTAGACTCATTTATCTTTGACGAATCATTTACCGCAAGTCGTAAACCATCTTGTACATAACTTTTTTTGCCTTCAAATAGCACAATAATAACAAGTATTAAAACCGCCCCTACGATTCCCCCTATGACAATTCCAAGAATTAATCTTTTCATTTGTGTGTTTAATTAAATAATTTTATTGTCTTTCTAAATAACAGCATACCGGAAAATGATCTGATAATTCTTCACGAATAGTGCGGAAATCATAAGCTTTAAAGATTTTACTATGCAATATATAATCGATCCTGAAAGAGGGGAATTTGCCTGCATACGTTCTTCCAAAACCATTTCCGCTTTCAACAAACGCATCTTCAAGATCTTTAGATATGGTATGATAAGTGTATGATGCCGGAGGATCATTAAAATCACCACACACAATAACGGGATAAGGTGATTTCGAAATATGTTCCGCAACAAGCTCTGTTTGGATGGAACGTTTTATAAACGCACGTTTAATACGTTTTAATATATTTTTGGATTTTTCCAACTCCTCTGTTTTTTTGTTGTGCATTATATCATCCATGAATTTATAATCATCATACCCCAAATGTATTGATTGAAGGTGCACATTATAAACCCGAACAGTATCCTTATTTATTTTGATATCCGAGTAGATACAAATGTTATTACTATTAGCATCAAAAATTATTTTTCCGTTCCTGATAATAGGAAAGGCACTAAATATGGCCACTCCGTAATGATTTTTTTTACGAATGGTATTTGTATATTCAATATAAGAGTTTTTTGCTTTGTTAAACTTTTTTAACGTATCCACATTATTAAATTGCGTGCTTGTGCTATCACCCGTTGAAAACTCTTGCAAACACATAATATCAGGGCTTTCATCACTGATTAATTCAAGCATTTTATTGCGGGTGCCTACCTTATTACTCCAGTTATATAAGTCGAATAGTCTTACGTTATAGGACATTATTTTTATTGTTTTTTTTGATTTATCTGGGATATTATTAAAATTTATTTGTCCGTACTCCCATATATACGACCATCCGCCAAGCAGGATGATAAGGGAATAAAACATTCGTCTTTTTAATTGCCCTACCCAATAAATTACAAATAGTATATTAAGAATAACAAAAACCGGGTATGCTAAACCAAAGAAGGCGAGAAACCAAAAATTTTCGGGGCTGACATAAGGAGCAAAATAGGAGATTAGTAAGCCTATTGCTGCAATATGATTGAAAAACATAGCAAAACTATTGAAGAAATTGCGTCCAATTTTCTTTTTCTTCGATTCGGATTGTATATTATTTTGTTCTGTTGACTTCACGCTTACATTTTAGGTTAATACATCAGGTTTCAGGTTTCAAGTTTCAGGTTTCAGATTCTTTGTATAACAATAAACCCAAAACTTGAAACTCTAAAAATGTAGTACGTAAATATGAAACTTGAAACTATTTATTACTTGCTTTAAACAAAATTTCCTTTTCCGCTTTGCTCAGACTTTCATAACCCGATTTTGAAATTTTGTCCAAAATAATATCGATTTGTTCTTGAGTAATTTTTTTATTGTAATTGTAATCTTCGTCTGAAACGCCACGTTTGTAAGCTACTTTCATTTTGCTTTTTGGTGATTTTTTAAACAAGTTTTTGATCCAGTCTAAAAAACGATTGATCCATAAAGTCCAGTCTCTTCCCTTTTTGTATTGGATTGTAAAAATATAACCCATCAATGCTCCACCTAGATGGGCAATGTTTCCACCAATATTATTATAGGAAGCAACACTTAAAATATCAATAAACAATACAAAGAGTGCTACATAAATTAATTTTATGGAACCAACAAACATCAAATTTATTCTGAAATTC
>JAIOQD010000283.1 GCA_021413595.1 Bacteroidota bacterium
AATTTTAGACTACAAATTTACGATTAATATTCAAAAAAAATTGCCTGATTTAAGGAGCTAGTTTAAATTTCAATAAAATAATAATACTATTGCTTTTGGAAGCTTACACACGTTCTCGACTCCGCTCGAACTGACAGCGTACAAACAACTTCTAAAATAATTCAAAACAACGCACAAACAAAATAAATACAACAAAGTACTCAAGCAGAAAGCGAGTGTTGTCAGTTCTACCCCATTCATTGGCTAATTAATTTTTTTCACTAATTCGTACACACGTTCTCGACTCTGCTCGAACTGACAGCGTACAAACTACTTCTAAAATAACTCACAAACAAAGCACAAACAAAATAAATACAACAAAGTACTCAAGCAGAAAGCGAGTGTTGTCAGTTCGAGCGGAGTCGAGAACGTGTGCTAGCTTATTTCGTTGTGTTTTTTATGAGTGGTTTCATTTTTACATTCGGCTGCTATTTTTAATTGATCCCAGTTTTCAACTATTAAAGCTTCTTTCTTCTTTCTATTCCAATTTTTAATACGTTTTTCCCAGCGGATTGCTAAGTTAAAATCAGTAAATTTTTCACAATAAATCATTTCAACAGGAAGTCGGGATGCCGTATAGCTATTTTTATTTACCCCTGAATTGTGTTCTACTATCCTTTTTTCAGGATTATTGGTAATACCTGTATAATAGGTTTTATCGGAACATTTTAAAATATATACATATAAAAGCTTAAAAAGGGGCATGAAATTAATTTAAAAAAATGTTTTACAATTGCATACGCACGTTCTCGACTCCGCTCGAACTGACAGCACGCGATGTTCACTACCATTCATTGGCTAATTATTTTTTTTTTTTACTAATTCTTACGCACGTTCTCGACTCTGCTCGAACTGACTGAGCTCACAGTCATTTCGGGTAGAGTCGAGAAAACGGGAAGGGTTAGATTTAGATACTATATAATCTCAAAAACACTATCGGGCAAGCACTATTTTCTGAATTTCTTTAAACTTATCTGACTGTAAGTTTATGAAATAAATTCCCGAATTTAAATGTAGATCAGCTATACTTATTGATTTTTGGTGGGTTCCGCTCATTTGCGTTTGATCAATAACATTAGCAACTGTTTTACCAATTACATCAGTAATACTTATTTTAACATAAGTAGTTGTTGGCAACTTATAACTTACTTTTATTTCATTAACACAAGGATTTGGGTAAACTGTAAGCTCCATAGCAGTTGCTATATTTTCAGCAATGCCCACTTGTGGAACTCCTGTTCTTGAGCTATCCGTATAACGAACATTAGAAACCGTTATGTTACCTGCTATATCAGCAGCTTCTATTTTCAAAACCGGTATCTTTTTACCTGATGCCAGCCATTTGAATTCATATTTTAAAGGACGTGGAATATTGGTTCCAAGCGATAAAGAGGTATTGTAAACTGTATCAATAGCATCTATGGTTGAAATTACACGTAATGTTTGAAATGTTCCAAAAGGGGTAATTAATGTTCCCCAACCATCAACAAAGTTAACCCTATGCCCAGATTGACCATAGTATCCCATGCCGGGGATGTCGAGACCATATTTATAATTACAATCATTTGTATTTAAATGATTCATTGGAAATTCGTAAATAATATCGTCCTGAGAGTATAAAAATGGGATTGGCACGTTATTTACAGTAAATCCAGCACCAATCTGTTTATATGCGGATGAGGATTCTTTATAAAAATCATAGGCATCGGTGATCTCGGTTCCACCAGGCAATGAAATAGTAGAAAACTCATAATTATCTCTGCCATAGGATGTATTAAAGGGATTAAACAGATAATTATAAGGTGAAGTAAAAGAAAGAGGTGAATCAAACTTCTCAAACTGCTGAACATTAGGTGTTAATGATGAAAAATCCCAGTTATAATTCGCCCCTGTAAGTGAAGGATCTATGGCTCCAATGTTACTATTAACACTAACTAATACTTCATCATTTTCATTGGGCATATCACTTGAAGTAATAGTAATGGGTGTTTGAGCTATCGATGCAGTAGAAATAAATATACAGGATAATAAAAAAGTAATTTTTTTCATGTTCAAAGAGTTTTGTTTAGGCGAATTTAAGGAATTAAAGGCAATATTTTCAGTTTTTTTAAGTTATTAGGCGTCAAGCAGCAAACAAGGTAATAAATATGTATTTTTGAGGTTCATTAAAACAATAAATTATGTTAAAAAAAATACATTTAGTACTACTTTTAATAAGCCTAATTGATATAGCTGCCATTGCACAGGAAAAAAAAACTAAAAGTTCAGCCGGAAAAGGGCTTAGTTTGATCCAGTTTTCGGGAGTTGTGGTTGAAGGTGTTGATTTACGCCCTGTTCCTTATACAAGTATTATTGTTAAAAACACTCATCGTGGTACAATTAGTGATTTTTATGGTTATTTTTCTTTTGTTGCAAAAGTGAGCGATACCATTGAATTTTCGGCTATAGGTTTCAGTTCTGCTCAATATATTATCCCAGATACATTAACTTCCAACACTTATTCTCTTATTCAGGTATTATTGAAAGATACTGTTTTCTTAAAACTAACCGAAGTATTCCCATGGCCATCGAAAGAACAATTTAAACAAGCTTTTTTAAATCTTGATCTTCCGGAAGATGATATGGCAAGAGCTTCAAAAAACATGGATCGTTCGGATATTAAAGATCAAATGGTGGGAATGGCAATGGATGCAAGCCTAAATTACAAATACAGTTCACAACAATATCAAAGCAAACTTTATTATGCAGGGCAATATCCACCCAACAATTTGTTAAATCCGATAGCATGGGCAAAATTTATCAAAGCATGGAAAAATGGGGATTTTAAAAAGAAAGATTAGGGTTACGATTAACGAATCGATACAAATTTACTAATTGTTCAAATTAGGTTTAGAGATAATTTATGTTTGTGCAGATAGTGATAATAGCAAAAGAGTATCGCTGTTCTGGTTGATTTTGTTTTTTGCGTTAGGGATTGCAGCGAAAATCCTTTTTTCTTTGTTGGCTTGTGTGATGAAAAAAAAGATTGCAGCGGAACGCCCGACCCGCAGGGGAACGCCCTAGTTGTTAAATAAAAACAGATATGTAAAAATTCGTAGTTTGTAAAGTAATGAATCAACTTAAATTTTTATTTCTAAGTTTTATATTTTTCAGTTCGTTTGCAATACTTGCACAGGATACTGCCACCATTTATGGCAAGGTAACTAACTCTGAAAATGAGCCCTTACCCGATATCAGTGTTTCTATTTTAGGCTTATCTCTGCCCCCTGTTTATACCAACCAAAAAGGAGAATATACCTATTCTATCCCGGCCAATCAGGAATTAACGATTGTTTTTTATAGCCTTAGTCATAAGCAGGAACAGCGCAAAGTAAGGCTGGCGCCGGGTGAACGGCTGGAATTGAGCAGAGCCTTAACATTTAAAAATATAATTAAAGAAGTTGTAGTAAGTGATGGCAATCGTTTTTTGGCAGTTACCCGTATCGACCCACTTCATATTACCCATATTCCAACTGCGAGCCAGGATTTTAATGCTATTTTATTTACTCTTCCCGGTGTATCCAGCCGCAATGAACTGAGTTCCTCCTACTCTGTACGTGGAGGGAATTTTGATGAAAATCTTGTTTATGTTAATGGTATTGAGGTGTACCGCCCTTTTCTTGTTCGCTCCGGTCAGCAGGAAGGCCTAAGTTTTGTTAACCCCGATCTGGTTTCTTCTGTATTATTTTCAGCCGGTGGTTTTGAAGCAAAGTATGGTGATAAAATGTCATCGGTACTAGATGTTCAATATCGCAGGCCGCGCAAATTTGCCGGAACAGTTTCAGGAAGTTTACTTGGTACCAATCTTCATTTAGAAGGAAGCACAAAAAATTACAGACTTTCCTGGATCGTTGGAGCCCGCTATAAAACCAATCAATATTTATTAAACGGTTTGGATACCAAAGGGCAGTATAAACCCTTTTTTGGTGATGTTCAATCCTATATCACCTATGACCTGAGTCCGCAATGGGAACTTGATTTTTTAGGTAATTATGCAAGTAATAAATATCAGATTGTTCCTGAAAATCGTGAAACCGATTTTGGCACTTTGAATCAGGCTTTGCGTTTGAAAATTTATTTTGACGGTAGAGAAGTAGATCAATTTACTACCATGCTGGGTGCTTTATCTGCTAATTATCATGATCGTAACGATAAATTGAATCTTAGATTTATTGGATCAGCATTCCAAAGTAAAGAAAGTGAAGCTTTTGATATACAAGGTCAATATTTTATTGATGAACTTGAAACTGATTTTGGTAAACCCACTTTTGGTGATATTGTTGCAAACAGGGGTATTGGTACATTTTTAAATCATGCCAGAACCAATCTTTCGGCCAATGTATTAAGTGCTGAACACAAGGGAACCTATACAGTTTCAGGTAAGCAACTATTGTGGGGAGCAAAGTATTCAAATGAAATGATTACCGATAAATTAAGCGAATGGAAATATATTGATAGTGCCGGTTTTTCACTGCCAATAAGTGATCCACAGGAAATTATTTTACAAGATGTTATCAAACAAAAAATAAATATTTCATCAAATCGTGTTTCCGGCTTTGTACAAGGCGTATGGCGAAAAGAAATGAAGGATTCATCACTTGTTTCACTCATAGGTGGAATTCGTGCAAATTACTGGGATCTGAATGATCAAGCTCTGGTTGGGCCGCGTGCATCAATTGGTTTAAAACCACACTGGAAAAAAGATTTTTTATTTAAGTTTTCCTCCGGATATTATTACCAATCCCCATTTTACAGAGAGCTGCGTGATACGAAAGGTGCTATTAATTATAACATCAAAGCTCAAACATCGATTCACTTTGTGTTAAGCAGTGATTACAATTTCAAATCATGGAAGCGTCCTTTTAAATTTATTGCGGAAGCGTATTATAAATATTTAGATAATTTGATCCCTTATGAAGTTGATAATGTTCGCATACGTTACTCAGCAAAAAACAATGCCCGTGGATATGCTACCGGTATTGATTTAAAAGTGAATGGGGAATTTGTAAAAGGATTGGAATCATGGGCATCTATATCAATAATGGAAACACGTGAAGATATAAAGGATGATTTTTATTATGATTATTTTAACAGCGATGGCACAAAAATTGAACCGGGTATTACTTTTAATAATATTGCAACAGACAGTATACGTCACGAACCAGGCTATATTCCTCGCCCTACCGACCAGCGTGTGAATTTTGGTTTATTTTTTCAGGATAATATGCCGGGACTGCCTGATCTAAAAATGCATCTCAATTTATTGTTCGGAAGCGGTGTTCCTTTTGGTCCACCAAATTCGCAGCGATATAAACAAGAAGGTTAAAGTTCAAAATCCGGGACGTTTTCTAAAATCGGTTTGGATAAGTTTAGAAGTTTTTAATCTCTTAGGAACAAGTAATACGGTTTCTTATATTTGGGTGGAAGATGTTACAAATCGCCAATACGCTGTTCCGAATTTTTTAACTCAGCGACAGTTGAACTTAAGGATGATCGTAAAGTTTTAGTTGTCTTAATTATTGTTCTTCGGGCCTTATTCCTCCATAATTAATGTAATGCGTTTTATTTCCCTTCCATTCTTTTTCAAGTATAAATTTCAATTGATTTGAGCGTTCCTCTTTCTTAAAAAGAAAGGGGCGGGCTTTGCAATTCAATCTTTTCTAAAAAGAAAAGGATTTCCGTTGCAATCCCTAACGCAACATTAGAGTTTTGATTATATTTGAATTCTCAAAAACATAAATCAATAAAAATATGTCATCATTTATCAAAACCGAATTGGATGGAAATGTGTTGAAAATAACACTTAACCGCCCTGATAAATTCAATAGCTTTAATCGTGAGATGGCTTTAGCACTGCAAGCTGCTTTAGATAGAGCTACAACCGATAGTACAATTCGTGCTGTTTATTTAACCGGTGAAGGAAAAGCGTTTTGTGCAGGACAAGATCTTGCAGAAGTAGTTGACCCAAATGGGATTGGACTGGAAAAGATAGTGACTGAACATTACAATCCAATCATTGAAAAAATCAGAAATATTGAAAAACCAGTTATTTGTGCTGTGAATGGTGTTGCTGCCGGTGCAGGCGCAAACATTGCTTTAGCTTGTGATATTGTAATTGCAGCTAATTCAGTTGCATTTATTCAAGCATTTAGTAAAATCGGATTGATCCCAGATAGTGGAGGAACATTTTTTCTTCCTCGTTTAATTGGATTTGGAAAAGCATCTGCATTGATGATGTTAGGTGATAAAATTTCAG
>JAIOQD010000284.1 GCA_021413595.1 Bacteroidota bacterium
TGGGTTCCAATGAATTGAGTTTACATCTGTTGAGGAAGCACAGCCAGCATCCCCCATTCCTCCGGCTCTTGAGTCGGGGGATATCAATAAAAAAGGCACAGCTGTGGTAATTGTATTGAGGCGGCTATCTAATTCCTGACCTGAAATTTGATTGTAGTTGATTTGTGAAAAGGAATAGTTGATCCCCAATAGAATCAATGAAAAGGACACAATGTTTTTTTTGTTCATTCTAAAATAATTCATCTGAAAAATTTTGTTTATTAATGAAAGACATCTTCTAACGTTATAATTATATAAAATTGTATGCCAACACCTTTTTGGGATGGCTAAAGTACTAATTAATTTAAAATTACAAGTTTTTCATATTTTTCAGCAGCGGCACCGGTACTTGTTTTTACTTTAACACGATACAGATAAACACCGCGGCCTATTTTATCGCCAAAATCATCACGGCCATTCCATTCAATTGGTTCTGAACGAAAACCTTCGGTATGTATAAACTGATTAATGGTTTTTACCAATTTGCCCGAAACTGTAAATACTTGAACCTGAACCTCCAATACGTCACAAGCCTGATTGTGCTCAAAATAAAATTGTGTTCTGGTAGTAAAAGGATTTGGGTAATTTAATACATGGCTTAAGGCTAATTCAGCCGATTTGGCAACCACAAATTCAGTATAGGATTCGGATGAATTATTATAAACATCCCATACTTTTAATTTTAAAGTATGTTTCCCTTCACTTATATCTGCTAAAGGATATCTGATTTTTCCACTTTTATAGCTGTTAAGATCCGATTGGTAATAATCATTTAGTACGATCGCTTTTTCAGTATTTGCATCAAGTGTAGCAATTATATCATGTCCAATACCATTTCCAACTGTATTGATCCCATTATCGTCTTTCAGAATAGAATACAAATCAGGGTTTTCATCTGTTGTTCCTCCAACTACAAATTTAATATCGTTTAAATATAAACTTACTTCAGGTCCAACCGCATCAGTAGGAGCGTTATTGTTCGAGCCTCCAATAATTATTTTTTCGTAACAGCCTATTGCATCTTCATTCCCATTTTCGGCATAGTAGCTAACCCTGCCTATACCATACTGATAGGCGATATCTTTTGGAATGATAAAAGAAAATTTAAAATATCCATTAGTCACACTTACCTTCCCTTTGTATAAAATATTTTTTTGAAGTTTAAAGGTAAAAGCAGGGCTTGCCGAACCATCATTTGATAAGGTAGTAACATCCTGAGATTTATCATAAACAGTAGGGTATAAGATTCCGTTATAAGTAGGTAAAAGATTGCCGCTATTATCTTGGATATGTCCGCTAATGGTAACAATCGAAAGCGCTTTTAATGTGTCGGAGCTTGTGGAGGTAACAGCAACAGCATTAACTGAATCAGTAGAAACGTTGTATTTCGGATATGCTAATGTTAAAGCCGGATCGCCAAGTAATGCGAAATTCCTGCTATTTACTGAGTTTCCACCTGATTGTGTTTTTATAAATTCATACAGATCACCCAACCGTGGCATCTTCCCGTTTATGTGTTCGAATGCTGCTTTATAAAAATCCAGATTCAGGTAAAAATTCGGACTGGCAAATACCAGCCGAACAGTACTGAATAAAGCTATTGCACCACCATCAGGATTTAAAAACGCATATTCACCTGCCGAAGTTCTTTCAGGGTCGTCATATCTGCTAAACTCACAGGTAGCGGTAAAAAGCAAAAATAATTTATTTGCATTGTTCCATTTATTTATTTGCGAAACTTCAATAATGCGTTCATGTGCCAAACCTAATTCTCCTCCATGCCCCGTGTAATTTAAAATTAAAGTACCCTGTTCAATACGTTTATTGATGGCATCTACTACATCCGGATAACGATTCCCTCCTGGGGTAGCTTCCTGTTTATAAGCATCTAAATAGATCTTATCGATATTGTAATCATTATAGGTGGTATCTACCAACGTGGCTTGTTGATTAGCTTGCGTTGAGTGAATGCCGTTATCCTCATCATCACCAACAAAACAAACTGTATTGCGCCAGCTGCCAAATGGAGAGCCGGCAATTTGAGAGGTGCAGGAGGTAGAAGAGGTTTCAGATAATGGCACACCAGTTTTTGTGTAATTTAATATTTTGTTTACAATTGCCTGAGCACCTGCTTTTGTTTTTACCGGGAAACGTCCAATTCCTATGTCCACTGCATCAGAGCTCCACAAGCCTTCATCATCATCAAGCAAGCCATAAAAATCATCCGAAACATACGATGATGTTGGGATTGTTGATTCATAGGACTGATAAGTAGGAATATAATTACTATTGCTGCCTGTATGTTTTCTATTATCATAGGAGCCATCTCCAAATAATAATAAATATTGGGGCATTTCACTGGCACTTGCAGCCTTATCATAAAACATTTTTACAAAATCCCTGATAGCAGATATATCCTGTGAGCCGGACGAAAATTCATTGTAAATTTGCTGAGGTGTTACCACAATGGATGATAAACCATCCTTGCTTTCATGATGAGCAGCCAGTTGCAGTGCCTCCTGGTAAAAATCAGGATGGGTAACTATTATATAATCCTTGTCGGATAAGGCATGTAAATCCTGGTTTGGAATTATTCCTATGGCAGAAGGCGTAAGGAACGAAGCCCCGGTAAATGCTATAAATTGTTTTAATGTATCAGCAGGCAAAACAAATTGATTGAGTGTTGCCACCGGATTGATCAAAGACTGAAGTTTGATATTGGCAATATCTGAAATATCCCATATCTGGATCGCTGAATTACTTGTAACATTATATTCAGCTAAATTGCCGGTACCAACCGATTTCGCATCTCTGAAAATTAGTTGGGACCCACTCATTGTTAACTGACGTCTAACATTTACTTCGATATAATCGAGCCATGCGATTGCATCGGCTGTTTGTTTGGTAACGTTTACCGTGATTGTAGGACTGGAAGGATTAAAGGAATAACATCCGGTAACAATTTTGGCATAGTTATCATACGCGCTGCCCGACACATTTGGAATTGATATTATTCCGCTCCCTGATTGGCTGCTAACAGAATAAGTAGCATTACCTGAAATTAAATGACGGGATGCAATACTCGTTTTTACTGTTGCAGGAACAGTGCCATCAATTTTTGGAAATGAAAACGAAAAATTATAGGATGTAGTATTCTCAAAATATTCACCAAACCATTGTCTTCCCGATTTTATAAAATTTACAGATGAATTTTCATGGAAAGAGTAATCATCAAAACTGCTAACAGTATGCGTTGCAGCTGTGGTTGATGTTGCCTGCGGCTGAATACGCTTGCCTGCACCCATATCGGTGGTGATAAAATAATATGCCGAATCGGAATACAAATTTAACGTATGAAAAAATTTAGGGCATAAAGTGCTATCGTATGACCATGTATTCGGTCCTTTTCCAAAAAATAATACATAATCATTTACATTAAAAACACCATCACTCTCACCTTGTACAAATACTGCATTTTCAACAAGGTCGTCAGGGCGAGCTTTGGAGTTTAATTCCGAAAGCATCCCACCTCCATTACCATAAATTCGGATATTCTGAGGATTAACTGTTGTAACATCAATCCCAATATTTTGCAAAAAAGTATAGGACAATTTATAGATCCCATCAGTTTGTATTCCTATTTTATACCAAGCTCCATTTTGTAAAACTGAATTAGAAGCATACGTGTGTGCAGCACGGCTTCCTGATTTTAAAGCAAACTCAGGTGTTATCGTCAGCTCAAAAGTTACTAATTTTTCAAATTTTCCGGTATTGGTATTTTTACGAATTGGAATGAACGAAACTACACCATACGACTTCTTTTTTGAGGAAAACACATTAGAACTTACAATGAGTTGGTCTGTGATCTTTGCTGGATTTTTTATCAGTGATATTTCTACATCTGTTAACAATTCATATATAGCATTTACAATGATTGCAGAAAATTTCTGCTCGTTACCTGTTAATTCTATTTTTTTACTGTATCGTGGCAGAAAATCATCTTCAAAAGCATATTGAGCTCCACTAAATGATAAAAAATGTTGAGATTCGCTGTCAGAAATTTTTATTGTTGATGGGGCAGACCAAACAATCTGGTTCGATCCTGATTTCGTTTGAGAAATCAATTTAGATTGACCAAAAGTGATCAAGTTTGAGAATAGAAATAAAATCAAACTTAATGAAAAACGGATAGTCATAAATTTTCAGAAATTAAGTAATTTACAATTCGGGTAAAATTAGATATTTTAGAATGATTAATAATTTAACAATTGCCAATTTAACAAATAAAAAGCAGATAATTTAAAAATATATCTTTTTTATTAAAAACGCAAAAATGGATAAATTTTTCTTTTTTTGAATAAATTCTCATCTGGGATTACAATTAATTCCAAAAAGAAGAGCTCACGATCGTTTTTTACAGATTTTTTTGCATAAATTTGCTTTTTGAACGATAATATTTTGAGTAACGACTTTTTTAGTTGAATATTGCACTATATTTTATTTTAACATTAATTTGTAATTTTAAATTTTTTATGTATAATTGTGTCTTATTATAAAAACATGGCTATGTTAAAACGAATCATTGTAACATCAACTATACTGTTTTCTTTAGGCTTTAGCGAAAATGTATTTGCCCAAGATCCTGTATTTACTCAGTTTTATGCGAATCCACTTTATCTAAATCCTGCACTTGCAGGAACAGCAAGATGCCCAAGAGTTAACCTTAATTATCGTAACCAATGGCCAGGGATTTCAGGTACTTACGTTACTTATTCAGCTTCATACGATCAGCACGTTGATGCAATCGGTGGAGGTTTAGGATTGCTTGTTATCAATGATAAAGCCGGACAAGGAACCTTAACAACTACCAATGTTAGTGGTATGTATTCTTATCTTTTAAATGTTAGCAGAGAGTTTTCATTGAAGTTTGGTGCACAAGCTACTTATTTTCAAAAAAGTATTGACTGGAGTAAACTTACTTTTGGTGATATGATTGACGAACGCAGAGGATTTGTTTATAATACCAATGAAGTACAAAAGTTACCAAGCAAGTCGGGAATTGATTTTTCTGCCGGTGTTTTGGGGTATAGTAAACGTTATTTCTTTGGTTTTGCTGCACATCATTTAAGCCAACCTGACGAAGGCTTACTTGGAATAAGTAAGCTTCCAATGAAATTAACCGGACATGCCGGAGCCACATTGCCAATTGGTGATAAAGGGAGTCAAACATTTATTTCCCCTAGCGTTTTGTTTCAAAAACAACAGGATTTCCAACAGCTTAATTTAGGATTATATTTTACAAAAGGTTCTATGGTAGCCGGTTTGTGGTATCGTAATCAGGATTCTTTTATAGCAGTTATCGGTTTTCAGCAGCATTTCTTTAAAGTTGGATATAGTTATGATGTAACAGTTTCAAAATTAACAAATGCGACTGCCGGTTCTCACGAAATTTCATTCTCTTTACAATTTGAGTGTAAACCGAAAAAGAAAAAGTTTAGATTAGTAAGCTGTCCTTCATTCTAAAAATCAATATTAATACAATTTCTAACATTAATTATTCAATATTAGAAATTGTGTGATTTAATTAAATAGGGTAAATAGTATCAGTTTTATAAATAAAAGTTAAGTTGAGAGTAACAAATTAAGAAATTATCCGTTCGAGTACTTTATTACTTATTACGTCTATGCTTAATTTATTAACCAAAATTAAAAAGCAATGAAAAAAGTATCAAGCAAAATCATCTTATTCTCTGGAATTTTGGTCCTTGGATCTTGTGCCAAAGAAAGATCGCCTATTACTGCTTGGGAATATAACAATCCCAAAAATGGTGGTTTTGAAGTTATTCCTTACGAAGAACAGGAAACTGGCCCAGGATTGGTTTTAGTGCAAGGAGGTAGTTTTACAATGGGTAGAGCCGAACAGGATGTAACGTACGATTGGAATTCGATTCCAAGAAGAGTTACCGTTTCTTCTTTTTATATGGATCAAACAGAAGTTCGTAACCTTGATTATCTTGAATACATTCATTGGACCTCGAGAGTATTTGCGGCCAATTTTTATGATGTATTAAAAAAGGCAATGCCCGATACATTAGTATGGAGAGATCGTTTAGCTTTTAACGAACCTTACGTTGAATATTATTTACGCCATCCTGCATACAGAGATTATCCGGTGGTTGGTATCAACTGGTTACAGGCATCCGATTTTTGTGCATGGAGAACCGATCGTGTGAACGAATTTATTTTAATCCGTGAAGGTATTTTGGATCACACTCCAACTCCTACTGAAACTGATTATTTTAATACGGATCAATATCTTGCAGGTAAATGGCAAGGAACTGTAGTTACTCCACTTCACTCTATGAGTCCGGATGGTGGTGATCGTGCAGTACGTATGGAAGATGGAATATTTTTACCAAGATACCGTCTGCCAACTGAAGCTGAGTGGGAGTTTGCTGCTTATGGTTTAATTGGAAATACTGTTGGAGAACGTATCACTGATAGAAGATTGTATCCTTGGAATGGTCACGGAACACGTAATCCTGACGAGAAATTCTTAGGTCAGATGATGGCTAACTACCAACGTAGTAATGGTGATATGATGGGTACAGCAGGTTCACTTAATGATGCAGGTGATGTAACTACTCCTGTGTATTCATATTGGCCCAATGATTATGGATTATATAATATGGCAGGTAACGTAAGTGAGTGGGTAATGGATACCTATCGTCCACTTTCTGCTGAAGATAAAGCAGACTTCCGTCCTTTCAGAGGGAATGTGTTTAAAACACAAATTCGTAATGAGGATGGTATCGTAATTAGTGACACTATTCAGTACGATAATCCTACTGATACTGCACATAGGAATATTGTGAGTATTCCAGGGCAGGTTCGTTGGAGAGATGTTAGTATAACCGTTGCTGATGATAATTTAGATGAAAGAAGAAATTATAAATATGCTGATAATATCAATTATTTAGATGGTGATGTTAAAACTCAGGCTGCTGGTTTGAGTGGTGCAGCATGGTCTGAAGCCTATGATCCAGGCACTGGTAAAGCAGAAAGTAATGGTATGTATGAATATATGGTTACTTCACTTATTAATGATAAGGCTCGTGTTTATAAAGGAGGATCCTGGAAAGACCGCGCATATTGGATGGTACCGGGAACAAGACGTTTTCTTGATGAGCGTCAATCTACCGCTTGGTTAGGATTCCGTTGTGCGATGACCCGTGTTGGTAGCCCTACATGTTTAGGCAAAAAATAGTATAAGAAACATATTATTGTAAAAAATGCTCCCTATTTATTGGGAGCATTTTTTATTTAAGATAGACTACTCTAACATTCCCTAAATGATACACGAAGTCGCGGAAAAAAATCTGAACATTAAAAGTGAAAATTAATGTACCAGCTTACCTATACCAATTGCGGCTTTCACAAAATTAACAAATAATGAATGTGGATTTGCAACGGTACTTTTATACTCGGGGTGGAACTGAACCCCTACAAACCATGGATGGTTTTTTATTTCAATGATCTCTACTAAACCGCCTTCAGGGTTAATTCCTGAAGCTATCATTCCGGCTTTTTCAAAATCTTCTAAATATTCGTTATTAAATTCATAACGATGACGGTGACGTTCATTAATTTCTTTCTGTTTATAAATTTCCCATGCTTTGGTACCTTCAGTGATATTGCAAGGGTATGAACCTAAACGCATTGTTCCACCTTTATTGGTGATTTTTTTTTGTGTTTCTAACAGATCAATTACAGGGTTGGCTGTATTAGGATCCATTTCGGCAGAATTAGCATCTTTTAAGCCCAATACATTGCGTGCAAATTCTATTACAGCGCATTGCATTCCCAAACAAACTCCTAAAAACGGAACCTGGTTTTCGCGGGCGTATTTGATCGCACTTATCTTACCTTCAATACCACGTTGTCCAAAACCAGGAGCTACCAGAATTCCACTAAGGTTTTTAAATTTTTCAGTTACATTTTCATCCGTAATGCTTTCGGAGTGTATCCATTCAATGGATACCTTGCAATTGTTAGCAGCACCGGCATGGATGAATGCTTCAGAGATAGATTTGTATGCTTCTTTCAGCTCCACATATTTACCTACTAATCCAATTCTTACTTCGTGCTTTGGGTGTTTGAATTTGTGTAAAAAATCTTTCCATTTAGCAAGATCTAGATTTTCAGAAACAGGCATATTCAGTTGATTTAATACAACAATATCCAGTTGTTCTTCTTCCATCAATAATGGAACTTCATAAATGGTGCTTGCATCACGGGCTTCTATAACAGCGTTAGGTGCAACGTTACAGAAAAGTGCTATCTTATTTTTAATATCTCTATTAAGTGCGTGTTCTGTTCTGCAAACCAATACATCCGGCTGAACACCGTATTCTAACAATAGTTTTACGGAGTGTTGGGTAGGTTTTGTTTTAAGTTCGCCTGTAGTAGATAAGTAAGGGATCAATGTAAGGTGTATCACCATTGCATCTCTGCCTAATTACCATTTTAATTGACGTACAGCTTCAATGTATGGTAAGGATTCAATATCACCAACAGTACCGCCTATTTCGGTAATAACAAACTGATAATTGCCTGTTTTGCCAAGTAATTTAATACGTGTTTTTATTTCATCAGTAATATGAGGAATTACCTGAACAGTTTTTCCTAGAAAATCGCCACGTCTTTCTTTTTCAATAACTGATTGGTAGATACGACCTGTGGTTACATTGTTGGCTTGTGAAGTAGGTATATTTAAAAAACGTTCGTAATGTCCAAGATCCAGATCTGTTTCAGCCCCATCATCCGTTACAAAACATTCACCATGTTCATAAGGATTAAGAGTTCCCGGGTCAACATTTATATAAGGATCTAATTTTTGAATAGTAACAGTATAGCCTCTTGCCTGTAAAAGTTTAGCTAAAGAAGCAGCAAGAATTCCTTTTCCTAATGACGAAGTTACTCCTCCAGTAACAAAAATGTATTTGGTAGTTGTTAACATAACACTAATAATTTATAGATTGTTCCCTAACCAGAGGAATTTGAAGGTTGTACAAAGGTACAAAAAAATCCTGCTCGTATTTCCTGCTCGTAAAAAAAATGTTTCTATAGCCACTCCCTGCCTCTCTTTCTTCAATGAAAACTTGTTCTTCATTTTGTAGAAACAGGTCAAAGAAGAAGAGGTGATAGCACGCACGAGTGCTCTACTGTGTGGCTTGTGCGTTGTGGTTCTCCCTCCCTTCAGGAGTGAAGTGCCGTGCTTGTGGGTATCAGAACCTTAATTTTATATCTTCATTCAATTTTTATTTGCATCCTTTTATTAATATCTTTAATTTAACACCCTTTACAGGAATAAATTAACAAATAAGAAATTGAATTTAGAACTAGACATTATTCCATTAAAAAAATGGTTTTCAAATTACGCAAAACCTTTGCTGATAGCTGGTCCGTGCAGTGCGGAAAGTGAAGTGCAAATGTTGGACACAGCA
>JAIOQD010000285.1 GCA_021413595.1 Bacteroidota bacterium
AAAAATTATGAGCATAATAAATATACCCATTGGCTTTTTTAACAACACTAATAATTTTTCAAAACCAACATCTCTTGAGTACTTTTGTAAAAATTTAAAAACAAAGAGTGTTAACAGTTTTGAAAAAAAGCGCTGAAAGATCAATCCAGCCAATATTATTCCAACAAACCAACAGTAACTTTCTAACGAATTTCCAATAAATGTGAGTTTCAAAAAATCTTTTAGCATATTACATTATATTTGTGTGTGTGGAATATTCTCCACGTGCAAAAGTAAAAATGATATTTATATAAATTTATTTAAAAATATTCTTTTGTTTGAAATAAATTTTTCGGAAATTTGTAAAACGGAACTAAATAATTAAAAAAACAAATAACTAAAATTGCAAAACAAATTTCATTTAAAATGAAAAAGCCAAACCCCAAAAAGAGTCCTGTAAAAAAAACCAATGAGAAGGGTAAAGATGCAGGAGACTTAAAAAAAGCAACACTTAAACCTCTGAAAGAAAAAGAAAAACAAAATTGGAAAAACAGTTTGAGTGAGGACGATGAAGATTTTACTGTGGAGGATGATATAAAACTAGATACCGATTTTGATGAAGATGAGGATGAAGTAGATGACGGATTCTATGATGATAAGTTTTAAAACCCCTCCTAACCTTCCCAAAGGGGAGGAGTTTACACATTAGTAATATTCTAGATTTTTTGTGCACTAACACCCCTCTCCTTTGGGAGGGGAGGGGTGGGGTGGACTACTGCTCCACCAATATTATCACGCTTTGCTCCTGTAACACTTTTCAAGCAATTTACCTCATTACACATTCTCAGTACGCCCAAAAAAGCAAAAATTAATGCTTCTTTAAATTCTATGGTATCTTTATCCGGGATAGCTAACTGATGAACAACATGATATTTAATCTTTTCCATTAAAAAGGAGTTATAAACACCTCCACCTGTAACTAGTAAGCTCCCAACAGGTTTGTTATTCAATGCTTTTGCAATTTGCATGGCGGCATGCTCACAAAAGGTACGCAAAACATCAGCTTCGCTAAGATTATTTTTTTTTAAAAGAGAATCAATATTTTTTACCACCCATTCTTTACCCAATGATTTGGGGCTATCTAAGGGTAGTTTGTAAAATGGAAGTTCATTTAGTTCCTGTAATAAGGCTTCGTGTATCGTCCCTGTTCTGGCAAGCTCTCCCCCATTATCATATTCTTTTCCAAGTTTAGCACAAATGGAATTCATTACAATATTCACCGGGGAAATATCAAATGCAATTCGTTGATCATTATGCTGATAGGATACATTTGCAAAACCACCCAGATTCAAACAAAAATCAAACTCGGAAAACAGTAATTTATCCCCAACAGGCACCAATGGCGCACCCTGTCCACCCAGTGCCACATCCAGTGAACGAAAATCATACACTACCGGCAAATTACACTCAGCAGCAATGGCACTACCTGCACCGATCTGAACAGTTATTTTTTTTTCGGGCTGATGAAAAATAGTATGTCCATGGGAAGAGACAAAATCTGGCTTTAAATCATACTTTTTAATAAAATAACTTACCAAGGTACCCAGATAAATGCCATAATCAACATGGGTTTGTTGAAAGGTTAAAGCATCTGCTTTTTCGAGATTCAACAAAATTTGTTTCCAAGAATCCGTATAGCTAATGGTTTCGCCATGAACAATTTCATAGGTCCACTTGCTTTTATCCTTAAAAAACCTACAAAAAGCAATATCCACACCATCAAGCGAGGTTCCTGACATTAAACCAATTACGCTATAATGAGCATTTGTATTTATCATAAACAATTAGCGTATTTAAAATTTAAAAATTACATTTGCAATCCTGTCTGAATAAGGCGGATTAAATCAAAAATAAAGGAAAATTCAACATAAAATTTATACTTATGACATTTAATTTAACCGAAGAGCATTTAATGATCCAGAAGGCTGCACGTGATTTCGCAAACGATATACTAAAGCCGGGAGTGATTGAACGTGACGAACATCAAACCTTTCCTACCGAAGAAATTAAACAAATGGGTGAACTGGGCTTCCTAGGAATGATGGTTTCCACCAAATATGGTGGAGGCGGAATGGACTGCATTTCATACGTATTGGCCATGGAAGAGATCTCTAAAGTAGATGCTTCGTGCTCGGTAGTAATGTCGGTAAACAATTCCCTTGTATGCTGGGGATTGGAAACATTTGGTACTGAAGAGCAAAAACAAAAATACCTGCCCCGTTTAGCTACAGGTCAGATCATTGGCGCATTTTGTTTGTCGGAGCCGGAAGCTGGTTCTGATGCTACTTCTCAAAAAACTACTGCCCTTGATAAAGGAGATCATTATTTATTAAATGGAACTAAAAACTGGATCACCAATGGTGGCACAGCGTCCGTATATCTGGTGATTGCTCAAACTGATGCTGCAAAAGGGCACAGAGGAATTAATGCATTAATAGTTGAAAAAGGAATGCCTGGATTTGTGGTAGGTCCTAAAGAAAACAAATTAGGTATTCGCGGTTCAGATACGCATTCATTGATGTTTACCGATGTAAAAGTTCCAAAAGAAAATCGTATTGGTGAAGATGGATTTGGATTTAAATTTGCAATGCAAACTTTAACAGGAGGACGAATTGGTATCGCTTCTCAAGCTTTAGGAATTGCTTCCGGAGCCTATGAATTAGCATTGGCATATTCCAAACAACGTAAAGCTTTTGGTAAGGAAATTAATCAACATCAAATCATTCAATTCAAATTGGCTGATATGGCCACTGAAATTGAGGCGGCACGCTTACTTTGTTTGAAATCGGCTTGGTTAAAAGACAAACATTTAGATTATGTTAGTGCAAGTGCTATGGCAAAAGTTTTTGCTTCTGAAGTAGCAATGAAAACAACAGTAGAAGCTGTTCAAATACATGGTGGATATGGCTTTGTGAAAGAATACCACGTGGAACGTTTGATGCGTGATGCAAAAATTACTCAAATTTATGAAGGTACGTCAGAGGTTCAGCGTATTGTAATTTCTAGAGCATTGTTAGCGTAATAAGTTATAAAGTTATAAAGTTGAAAGTTATAAAGTCCTGCATTTATACTCAGACAGGGTATTTTGTTTGAAACTAAAAAAACTATATTCATTAACTTTAAACTATCTACCTTTTATGAAACGATTTTTTATAACCGGTATAGGCACGGATGTTGGCAAAACCATTGCCAGCGCCATTATAGTTGAAGCGTTAAATGCCGATTACTGGAAACCTATTCAGGCTGGTGATTTGAACAATACCGACACGATGAAGGTGCAATCATTGATCAGCAATACTAAATCCAAATTCCATCCCGAAACCTATCGGTTAACAAAACAAATGTCGCCACACGCTGCTGCAGAAGCTGATGGAATAAAAATTAATATTGATACGCTTGCACTTCCGATTACTTCTAATTCACTGATAATAGAAGGCGCAGGCGGATTAATGGTTCCACTAAACGATGAATCGCTGGTAATTGATCTGATACAAAAGCTGAAGGCTGAAGTTATTCTTGTTTCCAGTAATTACCTGGGTAGCATTAATCACACACTTTTAACTGTTGAAGCGCTTAAAAACAGGAACATTCCAATTGCTGGTATTATTTCCAACGGAAGATCCACCAAGACCTCTGAGGAAT
>JAIOQD010000286.1 GCA_021413595.1 Bacteroidota bacterium
GTTGTTGTTATTCAAGGAACATTTACAGGCAGCAATACAGATTTAGATGGAGTGTTTAGTATTGAAAACATCGTTCCGGGAAAATACACCTTAGAATGTAAACTAATTTCATATAATACCAAATTACTTACAGATGTAATTGTAAAAACCGGAGAACCAACAATTGTGTCTTTAACATTATCCGCTGCGTCTACTGATTTGGGTGTGGTGGAAATCGTTGCAACGATGAATAAAGAAACAACAAATTCCATGTTAGTGATGCAAAAAAATAATGCATCTGTATCGGACGGAATCTCATCAGAATCAATTAAAAGAACACCGGACAGAAATACAAGTGATGTACTTAAACGCATCAGCGGTGCAAGTATCCAGGATAATAAATTTGCTGTTATCAGAGGCTTGAACGATCGATACAATGCGGCTTACATTAATGGTGCGCCTTTACCAAGCTCTGAATCAGATAGGAAAGCTTTTGCTTTTGATATCTTTCCTTCGAACATGCTTGATAATTTAGTAATAACCAAAACAGCAACACCTGACCTACCAGGCGAATTTGCAGGAGGAATAATTCAGATCAATACCAAAAGTATTCCCGAAAAAAACGAACAAACATTTTCCATAAACAGTTCATATAATACAATCACAACATTTAAAGAATATAAAACATACGAGGGTGGAAAGTACGATTGGTTAGGTGTTGATGATGGAACAAGGGCTTTATCATCAACTGTACCTTCTACTTCGGAGTTTTCACATTTATCGGTTGAACAAAAAGCTGAACAGGCAAAACACATAAGTCCTTCCTGGGCAATTAAAACAGTTACAGCTTTGCCTTCTCTTAATTTACAATATAGTATTGCTAACGTAGCGAAAATTTTTAAACGTGAGGCAGGAAGTATCTTTTCAATTACTTACCAGAATAATTATAACTATAATGAAATAATAAGACAAGAGTATGAGGAGCAATCAACAGGTGTTATAAAAAGAATGGAATTAAATGATCAGCAATATACCCAAGCAACGCTTACAAGCGGAATGTGGAATCTTGCATATAAATTGAATGATAATAACCAGATCAGTTTTAAAAATTTACTAAGCGTGAACAGTGATGATAAGGTAACGATTCGCAACGGTATACGTGAATTTGATCAACCAGAAAAAATTTGGGAAAAATCGTCACTTCGTTGGTTCACACAAAATATACTTTACACGGACCAGTTAAGCGGAGACCATTTATTACCCGCATCGAAAATAAAAATAAAATGGACAGGTGGGTTCAGTGATATCAAACGTGATGTACCAAACATGAGGCGCATTGTATATCAAAAAACAGCTACAAATGAAGATGACCCTTCTACAGCATACGCTGCAGTTATACAAAACGAAGGGACTATACCAAATGCTGCCGGTAATATGTATTTTTCCAAAACAAACGAAGATATTTATAGTTTTAAATATGAAGCAAATTATCCAGTTAAAATTAAAGAAATAAAAACCGATTTTAAGATCGGGGGCTTTCATCAATATAGGGATAGAAATTTTGAAGCACGTAATTTAGGTTTTTCAAAATACAGAAAAGGTAATACAACAAAATTCAATAGTCAACTATTGCTATTACCTGAAGAAGATATTTTTGCAAGCACTAATATGGGAATACTGGACATCCCAGGACCCAATAATGGAGGATTTAAGCTGGACGAGGCTACCAAAACAAGCGACAGCTATTCAGCTTCCTCCTTTTTAAATGCTGGATTTGCTATGGTGGACAACAAAATTTTTGAACGATTGAGGGCGATCTATGGTGTTCGTTTAGAATCATATAACCAGCAGCTTCATACTATAAAAGATGGGAGTAATACTCCTGTTGATGTTGATACCACTGTGAATGATCTTTTACCTTCTGTCAATTTAGTATATTCATTAACCGAAAAAATAAACATCAGAGCTAGCTATTACCGAACTGTATCACGTCCTGAATTCAGAGAATTAGCGCCATTCATATTTTTTGATTTTGTAACTGATTTTGCAGTTTCCGGAAACCCAGATCTGCAGCGTGCATTGATTGATAATTATGATCTACGATTTGAATACTACCCCGGTGCGGGGCAATTAATTTCAGTTTCAGGCTTTTACAAAAATTTCACAAATGCTGTTGAGCAAGTCAATCGTCCGGATGTATTGCGTGAACTTTATTATGTGAATGTTCCAAAAGCAACCAATATTGGACTGGAGTTAGAATACCGCTTTAAATTAAGTGCGCTCTTTGGACGCGATTCCAGCGCGTTTTTATCCAGCACCACGCTGTACACAAATTTTTCATATATTAAATCAAAAGTGGATGTAAGTCAAATTAAAGGTGCGACTGCCCAAGAACGACCTTTGCAAGGACAGTCACCGATAATTGTTAATGCAGGAATTCAATACCTAAACCCCACAAATGGTTTGAGTTTAAGTGCATCCTATAATTTAATAGGAAAACGAATTTATATTGTAGGTAGTATCAATGAGCCTGATTATTGGGAAAGACCGCGCAATGTCCTTGACTTTCAAATTACAAAAAAAATAAAAGAGCGTTTAGAAATAAAATTAAATGTGCGTGATATGCTTGCACAAAATTTAATTTTTTATCAAGATATTGATAAAAATGGTAAATACGATAGAGAAAAAGACAATACCATGATCGATAGCAATTGCGGGCAAACGGTGTCTCTTGGTATTACTTATAAATTTTAATTATTTTCTGGAAACACAAAAAAACTTTCGAAATTATTTCTCCTGAATAAAATTAAAAATATAGAAGCCATTTCTACTCATTAAAAAAACTTAACATTAAGTTAACAAGCCTTCCTGTTTTTTTAAATCTCCCTACTTAACATTAAGTTAAGGTTTTGTTAAGAAATGCACAACCTACGCTTAATTCCTACACAACACACTGGCATTAGTTTTGCAAAAAATATTTAACTAAAAAATATTAATTAATAATTAAAAAAAATGAAAAAAATTTACACATTCGCATTAGCAAGTTTAATAGGAAGCTCTTTAAACGCACAAACGGCTTTTTGGACACACACTACTTACCAAGGAGCATTCCCGGTAACTGATAACACAATAGCAACCGACTGGACCACAGGCTGGACAAACTTCGATCCGGAAAATACAGTTTATGGCGCTCCAACAACAACAGTAAGTGCGGATATTACTACCAACACCACCTGGACAACCGGTAGCATTGTATTATTAGAAAATAAAATTTATGTAAAAAGCAATGCAGTATTAACTATCCAAGAGGGTGTTATTATTCTTGGTGACAAAGCAACTCAAGGTACTTTGCTTATTTCAAAAGGTTCAAAAATAATAGCACAAGGTACATCAAGCAATCCGATCGTATTTACGTCCAGTGAAGCGCCCGGTGCAAGAGCTGAAGGAGATTGGGGTGGAGTGGTAATTTTAGGAAATGCAACAATGAACCAACCTGGAGGTATTGGTAACATAGAAGGAATTGTTGTTTCAACTGACAGCGAATTTGGCGGTATAAATGATCAGGACAGCTCTGGAGTATTTTCTTTCGTACGAATTGAATTTCCGGGTATTGCTTTCCAACCAAATAAAGAAATCAATGGTTTAACATTTGGGGCGGTAGGATCAAAAACAAAGGTTGATCACATACAGGTGTCT
>JAIOQD010000287.1 GCA_021413595.1 Bacteroidota bacterium
AGCTAATGGAGCAGACAAAGTCAATTTTCTTTTTTCTGCCAACAAAGGCAGTGATTTTAAGGAATTGAACAAAGTTGCTTCCGGTGGTGAATTATCACGTTTAATGCTGAGTATTAAATCATTAATTGCACAACTTACGGCTTTGCCAACCATTATTTTTGATGAAATTGATACCGGAGTTTCAGGCGATGTGGCCGATAAAGTAGGGAGCATCATGAATTTGATGGCAAAAGCAATACAAGTGATCACCATTACTCACTTACCCCAAATAGCAAGCAAAGGCGAATCCCACCTCTTTGTTTTTAAAGAAGATAAAAACGAAAAAACCTATAGTAATATCAAAAAACTTTAATCAAACGAACGTGTGCAGGAAATTGCAAAAATGCTGAGCACAGGTAAACCTACTGCTGCAGCCATTAGTAATGCGAAAGAGTTGCTGAAAAATTAATGATACGCTATAAATCAATTTCATATTTATGAATTCCACACTCAGACCTTCCTCATTGGATGTTGGACAAATCTCCTTAAATTAGACCTGTTAGGTTTTCAAAAACCTAACAGGTCTTGCTCTGAAAAATAAGATAATTTGTAGTACATACTCTCCTCATATCGCTTGTAAATACATTATATTTGTTTTTGTAAACAAAGTTTTTAGATGGACTGACGTTAGCTGCATCCCAATAAAAACAGTACTAAAATAATCTTTGACAATGTCTGCTAGTAATTTCAACATAAAAGGTCTAACGAATGAGCAGGTAATTCTTGCAAGGGAAAAATCCGGACAAAATACTTTAAATTATAAACAAGAAAACAGCATTTTAGATATCCTAAAAAATTTGGCGAAGGAGCCAATGATTATTTTATTATTAGTTACCGCCCTAATTTATTTTGTAAGTGGAAAAATAGGCGATGGGATTTTTCTTTCATCCGCTATACTTATAGTTTCTGCCATTTCTCTATTTCAAGACTCCAGAAGCCGTAATGCATTACAAAAACTAAAAAAACTGACGCAACCCAATTGTAAAGTAATTAGAAATGGCAATACAGAAGAAATAAAAAGCGAAGACTTAGTAGTTGGGGATAGTTTAATAGTGGAAGAAGGCACTTCGATTACAGCCGATGGAATCATTATTCATTCCAATGATTTCTCTGTAAATGAATCTATTCTTACTGGAGAATCGTTCCCTGTTTTTAAAGATAAATCAAAAGAAGATAATTTCATTTTTAAAGGAACAACCGTTGCAAGTGGTTTAGCTATTGTTACCATTACACATATTGGCAACGAAACCAAGTTAGGGAAAATTGGTAAAAGCCTTGAAAGTATTAAAGAAGAGAAAACACCATTAGAATTGCAAATAAGCAATTTTATAAAAAAATTGGTTATTGCTGGGGCCCTGATTTTCGTTTTAGTTTGGGCTATCAATTATTTTCGTTCTTATGGCTTATTGGATAGTTTACTGAAGGCTCTTACTTTGGCCATGAGCATTTTACCTGAAGAAATTCCAATGGCATTTACCACATTTATGGCAATTGGTGCCTGGCGGTTAATGAAAATTGGCGTTGTGGTTAAGCAAATGAAAACAGTAGAAACATTGGGTTCTGCTACGGTTATTTGTACCGACAAAACAGGAACTCTCACCGAAAATAAAATGAGTTTAGCAAAAGTATTTTCCTTGACTTCAAAAAAAATAGCTGACCCAAATGAGACTAATGATGATGAAAAAGCGTTGATAAAAATAGCCATGTGGGCAAGCGAACCTATACCGTTCGACCCAATGGAAATAGCCTTACATAAGGCTTACAAGGATTTACATGAAAAAGATGAACGACCCGATTTTAAATTGATTCACGAATATCCTTTGGGTGGAAAGCCACCAATGATGACGCATATTTTTGAAAATAATTCTGGTCAAAGAATCATAGCCGCTAAAGGTGCCCCCGAAGCATTAATGAATGTATCAAATTTGTCAAAAGAAGAAACGCAACAAATTGAAAAAGCCATACAAATAATAACTAATGAGGGGTACAGGGTTTTAGGCGTTGGCGTAAGTTATTTTACAGGCAACGATTATCCAAAAACACAACAAGAATTTAAGTTTACATTCAAAGGAATAGTGGCCTTTTACGACCCTGCTAAGAAAAATATCAAAAAAGTATTAGAAGATTTTTATCAGGCAGGCATATTAGTAAAAATAATTACAGGCGACAATGCTGCAACAACCACCGCTATTGCCAAACAAATCAATTTTAAAGGTTTTGAACATAGTTTGACAGGTGATGAATTGATGAAATTATCCGATGCCGAATTGCAGGAAAAAGTAATGCAGACCAATATTTTTACCCGAATGTTTCCTGAAGCTAAACTAAGAATAATTACTGCTTTAAAGGAGCAAAATCAAATTGTGGCAATGACAGGCGATGGCGTGAATGATGGGCCAGCCTTAAAAGCAGCGCACATTGGAATTGCCATGGGAAAGAAAGGTACTGAAATAGCCAAGCAAGCTGCTTCGCTAATTTTATTAGAAGATGATTTATCAAAAATGGTAGACGCTGTGGCAATGGGGCGAAAAATTTACACGAATTTAAAAAAAGCAATTCAATATATTATATCCATTCACATACCGATTATTCTCACCGTATTTATTCCATTGGCATTAGGCTGGATTTATCCCAATATATTTTCACCTGTACATATCATTTTTTTAGAATTGATAATGGGACCAACCTGCTCTATCATTTTTGAAAATGAACCAATGGAGAAAAATACAATGTTTCAAAAACCGCGACCATTTACCACTACTTTTTTCAATTGGAAAGAGTTGACGACAAGTATAATTCAAGGAATTGCCATTACAGCAGGAACTCTATTTGCTTATCAATATTCGGTTTACCAAGGATTTGATGAAGCACATACACGAACAATTGTATTCACTGTTTTAATAACAGCCAATATATTTTTAACCAGGTTTTACATCAGTAATTTGGTACGAGTTAGTGAAAATAAAAACACGAAAAAAGGCAATTTGGATAGATAGCGTTGCTAAAAAAAACAACCATCAGACAGATGGTGTAAGTTAAAATGCAATAATTATTTCTACACCATAATGTTTTATTACTGTGTAGCCACTCTTAGTGATAAACAATGGCTAAAATTGATCGATAAATAACAAAAGTAATTTTAAACATTGGGGCTGCTGACAACCTATTACTGAACAAAATTCCCAAACAAGCAAAAACCTTCAAAATGTTATGCAAAATCATCCACAATAAATTCTATATTTGCACCCTGTTAAGCTCATAAATTTAATCAGAAATATATGTCATACAATTTATTAAAAGGAAAACGTGGTATTATTACCGGTGCATTAGATGCAAATTCAATTGCTTGGAAAGTTGCTGAAAGAGCACATGAAGAAGGCGCTACCTTTGTTTTAACCAATGCTCCTGTAGCAATGCGTATGGGTGAAATAAAAGTGTTGGCAGAAAAAACAAATTCAGAAATCATTCCTGCTGATGCAACCAGTGTAGAAGAGTTAACAACCCTGTTTACTCAATCGCAGGAAGTATTGGGTGGAAAGATCGACTTTGTTTTACATTCTATCGGTATGAGTGTAAACATTCGTAAGAACATTCCCTATACTGAATCCAATTATGAATACTTTATGAAGGGTATTGACGTTTCGGCTATGTCCTTGCACAAAATGTTGAGTGTAGCAAAAAAATTGGACGCTATCAATGAGTATGGCAGCGTGGTTGCATTAACCTATATGGCAGCACAGCGTACTTATCCATTTTATACCGATATGGCTGATATTAAGGCTATGTTAGAATCAATAGCACGTAGTTTTGGTTACCACTATGGTAAAGATAAAAAAGTACGTATCAATACGGTTTCTCAATCACCAACCAAAACTACTGCCGGAACAGGTATTAAAGGGTTTGATGATTTTTATAGTTTTGCTGATTCAGTTGCACCATTAGGTAACGCAAGTGCCGATCAA
>JAIOQD010000288.1 GCA_021413595.1 Bacteroidota bacterium
TGATAAATTTATACGCGTTACTAATAACGGGGATAATGAAATTTACATTATCACACATCATGATTCACCAAATATTATGGTGGAGATTGGTCGTTTGCGTGAACTTACTTTTCGTGCTTCAGGTGGTGGTACAGGTAAAAGTATTGATATTGACGAATATGATACTGCCGATGCGCCTTACAAGCAATTGATTGTTTGGAGTCCTGAAGAAAAAGAAATTGTTAGTGGTTATCGTTTTATTAAATGTAAAGATGCTCCGGTAGGTATTGATGGGATTGTTCAGCTTGCTACCACTGAGCTTTTTAAATTTTCAGATAAATTTGTAAGTGATTATTTGCCGTATGTGATTGAACTGGGACGTTCATTTGTTCAGCCTAAATATCAACCTTCCATTGATAACCGTAAGGGTTTATTTTCTTTGGATAATTTATGGGATGGCTTAGGAGCAATACTTGTTGATAGCCCCGATATTCGTTATTTCTACGGTAAGGTTACGATGTACACTCATTTTAATGTTCATGCACGAGATATGATCTTGGCGTTTATGAATTATTATTTTCCTGATAAAGAAAATTTAGTTGTTCCAATCGAGCCATTGCTTATTAAAACAGATGTTTCTGAATTTTTAAGATCCATCGATGGTTTAAATTATAAAGATGGTCATCGTATTTTAAATCAAAATGTACGTGAACTTGGTGAACATATACCTCCTCTTGTAAATGCGTATATGAATTTGTCAGCTACAATGAAAACATTCGGGACCGCCCTTAATACGCATTTTGGAGAAGTAGAGGAAACGGCTATTATGGTGAAGATTGCTGATATTTATGATTCTAAAAAAGAACGACACGTTGCTACGTATAAGAAGTTATAAAGTTGTAAAGTTTAAAGTTAGAAAGTAAGTAGTGAGAGGCGAATAGAACTAAGGAATAAATTGAGAGAAAAAAATTAATCAAATATAGTAAGTAGGTAGTTTGAAAGAAACTTTTGAACTTTAAACTTTCCAACTTTAAACTTAAAAATCAATGGAAATTAAAACAGCACAGTTTGTTATAAGTAACACGGATGTATCAAAATGCCCCGCACCAACCATGCCGGAATATGCTTTTATCGGCCGATCGAATGTTGGTAAGTCATCACTTATCAATATGTTATGTGATAGGAAGGATATGGCAAAAACATCTTCCAAGCCGGGTAAAACGCAGCTTATTAATCATTTTGTAATTAATGCAAATTGGTATTTAGTGGATTTGCCTGGTTATGGCTATGCTAAGGTATCACAGGATTTAAAGAGTAAATGGAATAAATTTATTGAGCAATATATCCTCACGCGTCAAAATTTAATGTGTGTGATGGTATTACTGGATTCGCGTATCCCTCAGCAAAAAGTGGATTTGGATTTTATGGATTGGTTGGGAGAGCACGAAATTCCTTTTGTGATGGTATTTACAAAAACCGATAAACTTTCAAAAAAGAAGATCAGTGATAATTTAAAAGGCTATAAAGAAGAAATGGGCAAACATTGGGACGAACTGCCACAGTGCTTTTATACCTCTGCTGAAAAAAAAGAAGGGAAAAAAGAATTGTTAAGTTTTATTGGAGACGCTAATAAACTATTTAAAAAAAATGCTTAAAAGAATTTGATTGTTTCCTTTCAATGCTTAATAAATAAATTTTCTTGACTTGTTTCAATAAACCCTAACAGGGTATGAAACCCTGTCAGAGTAGTCCTTTTTCAAGTTTAAAAATCCGTAAAACAAATTTGTTTTTACGAATTTTTTTTAATTGTTTTTAGCGATCAGATTCATTTTTTGCCCAAAATGTTGTGCAAAACTGCGCATTTCTTTAGATGCTTCCACTTCTCCTGTTGCACGTTCAAAAGTGTCTGCCATAGATAGAAGGCTTTGATGATAAAACTGTTTCATTTCATCAATTATCATGTCTTTGGTCCATAGATCAATACGTAAAGTGTTGTTTTCTTTACCATCCCATAAGGCGATCATTACTGCTTTGCTGGTGCTCTCTTCACCTGCATCAGATGCACTCCAATCAATTTTTTTCGGTAAATTATTTTCGTCAAGCGTTACTGTAAATTTAATTTCAGATTTTTTCATTTTTTTATTGATATGATTTATTGTTTGATTGCTTAAGCAAATTATTGTATAGTTATTTCCTTGGTTTGTATTTTGCCTTGTTTAATATTTTTTGTGCATCCACTTCTTGGATCAATTGTTCTAAAGATATTTCGGGATTGTTTTTCATATACTGTCGTACGATCTGCCATCCAATCCAGTAACCTATTCGTGAAGGGGCTTCTTTACTGAAGGCTGTGGTAAAGGGACCTTCGCTTGTAAATTTCATTATTTCGGCCTGGTTAGTCGTATACAATAATTTTTGCGCTGCAAAATAGCTCCATACATTAAATTCATTTTGTAAACAATAATCAAGTTGTTGTTCGGAGTATTGTATCTTCAAAGAGTCATGAACATTGGGAAGCAATGCATCAGTAAGGTATAATATTTTCCCCATGTATGTAATTTCGCTTAAAAAATCACTTTTGTTCATGTGATAAGGAAATTCGGAGATCATCCAGGCTCTGGTGGCATCCGGTGCAATATTTTCCTTATTCATAAAGGCTGTTTTATAATGCGGCAGGGCCAGCATTTGATAAAACTTATTGTTGCTTCCCAAATACATTTCCAGTCCGATGGCAAGCGTGCTATCCAGCAATACTACCGAGTAATTAAACCCCGACATCATTGTAATTATTTTTGGCACCTTTTTTTCTGGAAAATAATAGTTGAAGTGTTTGAATACTTCTGTTAATTGTTCGGCTAAAAAATTGGTGTTGGGATACGTTTTTTGACAATCAGTATAGGCTTCGCGCATATCCGGATCGGTAATAAATCGATTCATTCGGGATAAATAGGAAGAATCTTGGCGGCCCCCGGTATTAATGATCCGTGATAGGT